>DATMBD010000188.1:0-3224 GCA_035559355.1 Dehalococcoidia bacterium | reverse complement strand
TTGCTGTCCCCATCCGGCGCCGCTTGGCCCACAGGCTGAAGTGGAAGAACTCCCGCATCTGACCTCCTGTCGCTCCCAGCACGGCCGCGGCCGTGCAACGGAGTGTGCAACCACAATGTCGGCTCCTCACACCTGGCTTTTACCGGAGCTGGCGATCACGTTCGAATCACGGCCGCGTTACGTTGCGATAACGCCCGCTTTTCGAATCTGGAGCGGCCGCGAATCCTCCTCTCCAGCTGCCCGGCAGTGCTTCCCTGGAGCCCAGTCGCGGGACATCCAGCGGCCGGCGGGCAGCTGCTGCAGCCCTTCTGTTACCGCTTCGTGATCGGCATGTGCTCCGCCTGAGAGCCACCTGAACGCCACGTGTGACTCCGAGCTAGAGACCCGAAACAGACCCGTGATCCCGCCCCTCCAGACTCGCGATCACAAGCCCAGCCAAGGCGGGCAGTTCCACAGGAGGGGAAATTGGAAACACGGGAAGAACTCATTGCTGGCTGCATGCCGCTCGTTCGGTTCATCGCGGGACAATATGCGTCCCAGAATTCACTGATGCCGTTCGAGGACCTGGTAAGCGAAGGCTACGTCGGCCTGGTCCAGGCCGCCGCCAAGTACGAAGAATCACGAGGAGTCAAGTTTTCGACTTACGCCGCCACGCGTATCCGCGGCTCCATCCTCGACGCGCTGCGCCGCGAGAATCTGCTCTCCCGCGACGTGTCCCGCTGGGTCGAGCAAGTTTCGTCAACCACTCAGGAGATGACGGACGAGCTCGGCCGCGAGCCCAGCGACGGCGAAGTTGCGGACCGCCTCAACGTCACGCCCCGCAAGCTGAACGAAGTCAGGCGCATGCAGTCCCTCCGCCTCGTCTCGCTGGACAAGCGCATCGGCGACTACCACGAGGAGTACGAAGGCCATGACGACTCCCCGGAAGACCTCGTCGTCGGCAAGATGCTGGCGACCGAGCTCCGCGGCCACGTCGCCCGCCTGATGCCACGCGACCGCGAAGTCATCCAGCGCATCTACTGGAAACGCGAGAAGCACAGCGCAATTGCCGCCGACCTCGGCATCTCCGAGTCGCGCGTGTCGCAAATCCAGAAGCGCGCCATCCAGCACATCCGCCGGATGATGGAGGAGGGCGACCGCCAAGCGGCGTAAGGCTGAAACTCGTCGCAGGCAAGGTGAGAGCGCCGCGGTTCGCGGCGCTCTTGTTTGCCTGGAACGCGGCCACCGGCCGAAGCCGCTCAGATGTCGGTACTGGCGGATTGGGCCCAGGCGCCCGGCCCAATCCGCCACTGGCGGTCTGACGTAACTCCTTGTGAAACTTGGCCCTTTCGACTTTTTGACCGCAAGGGTTGTTCTACGGGAAAACGAATCATGTCAAAAAGTCGACAATCCTAAAATTCGTACGATTTATGGTAATCTCGCAGTAATAGAGTAAGAGAAGTAGAACGGAGTTAACCGACGACGGGGAGTCAGCGAGCAGGCTGGGAGGAGAGCCTGCCTCCTAGTTTCCCTAACGTCTCCGGCCAGCCGACGCCCACCAGCTGGAGATCACGAAGCGGGCTGCCGGACAGCGACGCTCTCAAACGCGCGCTTTTCGATGCCGTCCCTCAGGCCTTGCTGTGCGTCAACGGCAGCGGCTTTATCCTCCTGGCCAACGCCGCGGCGGAGGCTTTCTTCGGCTACCCGCCAGAGGAGCTGGTAGGCCGCGCAATCGAAGACCTCCTGCCCGGACACCTCCGGGATGTCCGGCGGGCGTTTCGCAAGGCCGTTGCCGCACCTCCTCACCAGCCGCCTCTCGGCCAGCCCTTCCCCGCTGTCGCCAGACGCCGCGACGGCGTTGAGGTCCCAGCGGCCATGACCGTCACTCCTCAGCGGACGGCCGATGGCCATCGTTTCGTTGCCGTCACCGTCGGCAACGCCAACGACTCGGAGGACGCGCGAGCGAGGCTCAGCGAAAGCGAGGAGCGCAACCGCTGGATCATCGATCACTCTCCGGACGCGTATTTTTTCCTCGTCAACAACCGCATTCAGACGGCCAATCAGGCAGCTGTCCGCCTCCTGGGCGCTTCCTCACCCGACGACCTCGTCGGCCGGGAACTCATGGAGTTCGCCCACCCGGACTCCAGGGAGGCTTCCCAGCAGCGCCGCGCGCAGGTTGCCGGCGGTCAGCGGGTTCTTCCTTTCGAGGAGCGAAAGTTCTTGCGGCTGGACGGCTCCACCATCGAAGTCGAGGTCGCGGCCATCGCCTCCGTATTCCAAGGCAAGCGAGCGACCGTGCTCGTCATGCGGGACCTCACGGAGCGCAAGCGCGCGCAGGAACTCCAGGTCCGCGCCCGTGCCGCCGAAGAAAGCGCCCGTCTCAAGACAAGTCTCCTCAGCACCGTCTCGCACGAGCTGCGCACGCCTCTCGCCGCCATTCGCGGCTACGCCAGCACTATGGTTGAGTACTTCGACCACCTGCAGCCGGCGGAACTGAAAGAGTACGCGCGCGGCATCGACAACGCCGCCCGCCACCTCGAAGAGCTCGTCTCCGACCTCCTGACCGTCTCCCGGATCGAAGCCGGAGTGCTGGACCTCGACCCAACTGAAGTCCGCCTCGGAAGCTTCCTTCGCTCGATCGTCCGCGCGCACAAGCTGGCTAAACGCGCGCCGGACCTGAGGTTCACGGCGCCCTCAGATGACCCGATCGTCCGCGCCGATGTCGTCCGGCTTCAGCAAGTTATCGACAATCTCATCGACAACGCCGTCAAGTACGCCGGCCACGCCGGGCCGATCAGCGTAAGACTCACCAGCAAGAGCGGCGCTGCCCGGGTAAGCGTCGCCGACAAGGGGCCGGGCGTCCCCGGCGATGCGCTCGAGTCCATGTTCTTACCGTTCGTGCGTCTCAAGGCCACGCCGGGCGCAGGCGGCACCGGCCTCGGCCTCGCCGTTGCAAAGGCATCATCGAGGCCCACGGCGGCCGTATTTGGGCGGAGAACGTCCGCCGCGGCGGCTTCCGCGTCAGCTTCACCCTGCCGCTCGCCGAGTCGGCGCCCTCCTAGATCTCTCTTCGCAAACACCCCCCTTCTCCTGCGGAAGCCCGCGGGGCTGGGACTGACCGGCTGCGGCGCCCATCGCCACTCCGCGACCGCTGCAGGCCCGCGATTCATGAGCAGGGCCGTGATGCGGTCGTCCGAGGCCGCCGAACCCAACCGAAAACTGAGACAGAATTGAGACACAGCCCC
>DATMBD010000187.1:0-3525 GCA_035559355.1 Dehalococcoidia bacterium | reverse complement strand
CATCAGCCGCGAAGGCGACATCATTGACCTGGGCGCCGAATACAACGTCATCAAGAAGCAGGGGTCGTTCTACAGCTATGGCGAGTTGCGCCTGGGGCAGGGACGCGAGAACGCCCGCGCCTACCTCGTCGAAAACCCGGCTCTTGCCGCCCAAATCGAAGCGGAGATCAGGGCGGCGGCCAGCCAGGCCCACCTCGTCAGCCTCTCCGCGTCCCGCAACGGCGCCTCCCCCATTGCCTCCGACGAAGACGACGCTCTCGAGGACGAGGCTTAGCCGCGGCTCGCGTTCGAAGGGCGGACGCCGCGTTCTAAGGCGACGAAACCAACACGCAAGGCCCAGTCCCAACCCACTGACTTGCTCATGGGCACCATAATCGCCATCGAAAAGCAGAAGCGCCGCCGTCGCGCTTTCGTCTACCTCGAAGATGCGCCGCCGCTGGACCTCCGCCTGGACGTGATTGCCGCGGCCGGCCTTCGGCCCGGCATGGCGATTGGCCTGGTTCGCGCCGCGGAGCTCGTGGCCGAAGACCAGCGCCTGAGCGCTTCGGACGCCGCCCTCCGCCTCCTCGCCGCCGGCCCTCGCAGCCGCAAGGACCTGCGCCTCCGCCTTACGCGGCGTGGCTTTTCTCGCGAAGCGGTCGATGCGGCGATAGAGCGCATGCAACAGCTCGGCTACCTGGACGACGCCGCTTTCGCGCGCTTCTTCGTCGAGACCAGGCAGGCGGCGACGCCGCGCTCGAAACGCGCCCTTACCTTCGAGCTCACAAGCCGCGGCGTAAGCAGAGAGCACATCGAAGCCGCCTTCGACGGGCACTCGGACGCCGAGGCCGCTTACGAGGCCGCCCGACGCCGCTTTCGCGCCCTCCACGGCCTCGACTACCGCACCTTCGAGCGGCGCCTCGGCGGCTTCCTCGCCGCCCGCGGCTTCGGCTATGGCGTCGCACGCGCTACCGTCCAACGTTGCTGGACGGAGCTTCGGGAGCAGGCCGATGCTATACACGACGCTGGAGCTTCGCAATGACGGAGTATTTGCTCTACCTCGAGTCCGGCCCGCAGAAGCGCAAGACCATGGTCCACGTCCCCTCCCTCCTCGGCTGCATCGCGAACGGCCCCACGACCGAAGCCGCCCTGGCGGCGACGCCGGACGCCATCCGCGCCTACCTCCGGTTTCTCCGGCGTGCCGGCGAGGAAGTCGACCCCGAGGCGGAATTCGTCACGGCCATCGCCGAGCACGTCACGGAGGGTATCTGGCTCGGGAACGGCTCTCCCTACGTGACCTACGGGTCGGATTTGGAGCCGGTCTCCGAAGCCGAGCTCCCCGTCCTCCTGCGCAGGTACACGCGGCTGCGGGAGGAAATCGCCGCTTGGGCAGACGCCCAGGATGACGCAGCTCTCGACGCCGGCGTCCCCGGCAGCAGCCGCAGCAACCGGGCCGTGCTGCTCCACGTCCTCGGCCCCACGGCCGCGTACGTCTCCGGCGTCATCGGTTCGGTGCCCGGCGTTTCCGCTATCCAGACGCAGGCCGAGCGAGGCGCGATGCCCGTCGGCGAGGCGCTGCGGCGCGCCGGCGCGCTTGTCGTCGAACGAGTTGCCGCCGCAACGCCGGAGCAACGCTCCGCCGTCATCCAGCGGCCCAAGGAAGTGCGGACGCTGCGCAAGGCCTTGCGCCGCATGCTGGAGCACGACTGGGAGCACCTAGTGGAACTGTCGCGGCGGCCAAACGGGCCACCGATCTAGATTCGCTGGGCGGGGCGTCGAGCCCGCCGTGCCTGCCCCGATGGAGACGCGGCCGGGTCGGCGCAACCTCCGGGTGCGCTTCGCGCTCTTTGCGACGGCTGATGCGTGGCGTTTAGGCCAGGCATCGGATGAAGCGTCAGGCAAGCAGGCGAATGCGTTAGTTTTGCGGCGCCGGCAGCTTCATCCGGAATGCCTGTCGATCGGCGGCAGCGCTTCCTCTGGCCAGGCGGCCCGCAGCCGCTCCACGTCAGCGGGCGCGGCTTCAGCTGCTGCTGCCGCCCGGCGGCGAGGCGTCCGGTTCCAGACCTCCACCCACATGGTGAACGCCCCAAAGGCGGCGATGGGGAGCCAGGTGAGCATTAACAGCAGGAACGCCACCCAGTCTCGGAACGCGTAGCGCGCCCGCTCCGCACGCAAGCCCAGGTACGGAAGCAGGAGGCTGAACCCAAGGACGGCCGCAACGACAAAGAAGGGGACGGCGGGCAAGCCGGCAGCGGGCTGAGGCCACGCCTCGTTTGCGAGCAGGGATCCCAGGCCGCAGACCCCCAAGAGCGCCTGAAACGGCACCACGCTCGGGAGGAAGAGGTAAAGGGCCGTGTCCAGGGCGGAGATATCCCGCCTAGTCAGGGCGCGAATCACCAAGGCGGGAGCGTAGCTCAAGGCTGTGCGCAACTGGCCCCGCGCCCAACGCAGCCGCTGGCCTGCCGACGCTTTTAGCGACGGCGGCTGGTCGATCACGGTAACCGCCTCGTGCAGATAGCGAACGCGGATTCCGGCTAGCGTCAGCTTGGCGCCGTACTCGAGGTCCTCCGTCAGCGTGCGCGTGTTCGGCGGGAGCTCCTTCAATACCTGGCGGGTGAAGCAGATGCCGGTGCCGGTTAGAGCCGCGCTGAAGCCGGCCATCTCTCGGGCTTGGTGCCAGGTCCGGTTTCGCTGCGTGGTGTTGACCGCATAAGCCGTCGGCACCCAGCCTTTCTGGCCGTGGCTTTCTGACCGGCTCTGGATGGCTCTTTCGCCAGCAGCGATGGCTGCGTCCATGGCTTTCAAGAAATTCGCCGCCGGTCGGCTGTCGGCGTCGAAGATGACCAGCGCGTCCCAAGCCGCTCCGGCCACGTCCGGATGGGCCAGCGCCCACTGGATCACGGCGCCTTTCGTCGTCGCTGGCGCCGGCTTGCGCAGGACGTGAGCGCCTGCGGCGGCAGCGACTGCCGCGGTAGCATCCGAGCAGTCGTCCGCCACCACGAACACGAGCCGCTGATCGGCGGGATAGTTGAGCCCCTGCAGATGGCGCACGGTCTCGCCGATCACGCCCTCCTCGTTGCGGGCCGGCACCAAGACCAGAAAGCGGGTATCACCGCTGCCGGGCGGCAAAGGTCGGCGGCGGCGCAGGCCCAGGAGGCCGAGAGCGCCCCGGTAAGCGACGTACCCGAGAGCTCCCAGCTCGACTATCCACAAGAGGGTGGCGAGGTAAGAAAAGAATTCAGGCATTCGGTCTCGGAGTTCTTCTTGACCAGCCAGCGCGCAAGCGCGCGTGACTCCCGACCAGCATGTCTGATGGCGCGCCCTGTGAGGTCCGCGCAACCTCGTGCCATTCTCATGCGATAGATCGTTAATGTCAACGAACCGGCGTGCCACGGTAGTGATCCATTAAGTGTGTAAGGGGACTCGAAATTCGGTGAGTCGCTGGGGCCATCCTAGCGCGGCTCCCAGGAATGCCGGAAGCCAGTCTTCGCGTTTGTGACGAGCGTTGATTTGGGCGAGGGCGAGTGCGACCAGAGCGGGCGCGGT
>DATMBD010000186.1:0-2161 GCA_035559355.1 Dehalococcoidia bacterium | reverse complement strand
GATTCATCCTGCGGGGTAACTTTCTTGTGGGGAGCAGCCGGCGGGATAAATCCCGGGGCCGGCCTCGCCTTCCTACACGGGGTTCAGCTTTCTGAAAACGGCTCGGATCGCCTCCTCCACCGTCGCCGGCTCAGACTCCGCCTCGACCTGCCCCACGAGGCGCTCGGCCTCGCCGCGGCTGTAGCCCAGCGCCACGAGTGCATCGATGGCGTCGCGCGCTACTTCGCTGGGACCGGCCGGCCGCGGCGGCTCCGGCGACGCGAACCGCTCATCGGCAAGGAGCGCCTCTTCGGTCACCTTGCCCCGCAGCTGGGCGACGATCGTCTCCGCCGTCCGCTTGCCTACACCGGGCAGCTTCGCGAGCGAAGCCGTGTCGCCCGCCTCGATCCAGCGGGCGATGGTCGAAACGCTGAAGACCAGCGCCTTCGTGGCTGTCGTGGGGCCGACGTTCGGCACGGTGACCAGCTTCTCGAAGAACTCGCGCTCAACTTCTCGCTGGAAGCCGATGAGGCGGGGGATGGGCGCGTTCTGGGTCACGAAGTAGAAAGTCTCGAGCTCGATTTCCTCGCCGACGTCCCGCTCCTCCAGGGCGCGCCAGACGAATGCCGGCAGCTCGACCCTGTACCAGACACCGCCGACGTCCACTTCGACGCTGGAAGCCAGCTCGTTCTTGCGCGCGAGGCGGCCGCGCAGGTGGCTGATCACGTTCTCGCCTCCCGCGCCTCCAGCGCCGCGGCCACGATCTCCTCGACGAGCGCGCTCTTGCCAGCCTGGTAGGCATCTCGGTCGCCGTGCACGCGTTCGGCAAGCGACCATTTGAGCTCGCTGAGGCGCTGGGCAGCTTCGGGATGGGAGATGAGGTAGTCGCGGAAGGCGCGGTGGCGTCTCAGCTCCTCGGCGTCGGCCTCGAGGACATAGAGGTGGTGCGGCGGGAGGGCGCCGAGGAGGTTGCCTTCGAGCAGCCGGAAGGCCTCCCGGCCGGCCACTCCCTGGTCGCCGCGGTGCTGGTAGCCAATAGCCTCAAGCCTGCGTTTGACGTCCTCGAAGGCGCCGCCCCGCAGGACGACGTCGATATCGATGATCGGCTTCGCGGTCATGCCCGGGACAGCGGTGCTGCCCACGTGCTCAATGGCGTAATACGTGCCCGCCAGGGCGCGGTGAAGGACCGCCTGGATTTGGGTAAACCAGCGGGGCCACTCCGGGTTGTAAGGTTCGACGAGCATCAGCGGCCTGCCGTTCTCTCCAGGTGGCGGGCGCGGCGCTGGTTCAGGTGACAGATGGCGACAGCCAGCGCGTCGGCCGCGTCGAGGGGCTCAGGCGGCAGGTCGAGGCCAAGGAGCATGCGCACCATCGCCTGGACTTGGCGCTTGTCGCCGCGGCCATAGCCGGAGACAGCCGCCTTCACCGCCGCAGGCGCGTAGAACTCCACCTCCAGGCCATGGACGGCGCCTGCGAGGACCGCGGCCGCCCGCGCCTGGCCGATGGCCAGCGCTGAGGCTGGCTGCAGTTGCCCAACGAACGGATCCTCGACGGCGATTTCGTCTGGGGCGTACATGCTGACGACCTCTCGGACGCCGTCGAACAAGGCCCGCAGGCGTCGCGCCGGCGACTGCTTCGGGTCCGGCCGAATGGCGCCGCAGGCCACGAAAGCAGGCTTGAGGCCGCCGCGGACGAGGCCCCAGCCGCAGACGCGTAACGCCGGGTCGATGCCCAGGATTAGCGGTTCGGCGGCGGGGTCGCCGGACATGACGGGCGGCGCCTACCCGGAGTAGGCGGCCAGGACCGCGTCCGGGAAGTCAGCGTTCGAGTACACCTTCTGGACGTCGTCCAGGTCTTCCAGGCGATCGAGCAGCCGCAAGGCCTGGATAGCGTCCTTTTCATCCAGCTGAATCGTGACGTTGGGGACGCGCTCGATGTCTGCCGACGAGGCCTCGAAGCCCCGTTCCTTGAGCGCCCTGCGCACGGCCTCGAGGTCCTCCGGCTTCGTGTAGACGGAAACGACGCCGTCGTCGACGGAGAAGTCCTCGGCGCCGGCGTCGATGGCCTGGAGTGCCACCTCTTCGGCGTCCTGGCCGGGCTGGAGGTTGAGGGTGATGACCCCCCGGGTGGTGAACTGCCAGGCAACGGAGCCTGTCTCGCCGAGGTTGCCGCCGCCCCGCCC
>DATMBD010000185.1:0-2102 GCA_035559355.1 Dehalococcoidia bacterium | reverse complement strand
CGACGTCGCGGGCCGCGCTAGACCTTCGGGAGTTTCGCCATCTCCAGTATCTCCAGCGTCATCGCCTCCTCCGGCCGGACCGGCCGGGTGATCTGCTGGAGGTCCAGGTACGTGTCGCTCAGGTCAGCCCAGACCTTGGTGTCCATGTAGCCCCAGCCCTTCGTCTTCGTCAGCACGGAGGTCAGGTAGGGGCCCATGTTCTTCCAGGTTGCCAGTTCGAGGGTACGGTCGAGGCCCCGGGCATGCTTCAGGACGAAATCCACCGCCTCTTCGGGATGGTCCCGCGCGTACAGCCAGCCCTTCGCGTTGGCCGCGAGGAAGCGCGCGAGCACGTCCTTGCGCTGCTGGACGACCTGGTCCGTGGCGAACCAGGTGAAGGCGTACATGCGGATGCCGAGGTCCCACAGGCGAAAGTAACTGACCACCCCGCCCTTGTTGGCGGCGTCCATCTGTCCTGCGTTGATGATCCAGCCTGTGATGACGTCCACCTGCCTGGTCACGAGCGGGGTCGTATCGCCTCCGACGAAGACGACCTTCACACGGTCCTTGGGCACGTTGTGCTTCTTGAGCACGGCCTCGAGCAGCGGCCGGGCGGTGGGCTGGATGCCGATCGTCTTGCCCTCGAAGTCCTTGGGGGTCCGGATGCCCGAGCCCTGGAAGAAGATGAAGGCGAACGGATGCCGTTGCAGGGCCGTCGCGAATGCCCGCACCGGCACCCCCTGTGCGCGCGCGTTCAGCAGCACGCCTATAGAGGCAACGTTCCCGAACGTCGTGGTCCCTCCGGCCACGACCTGGACAGGATCGATCGCCGGGCCGCCGGGCTGGATGCGGACATCGATGCCGGCCTCGCGGAAGAAGCCCTTCTCGATGGCCGTGACGTCGCCGGCCATCTGCGAGTTGAGGAACCAGCCGATCTGTTGGGAGACCGAGACCGTCTGGGCGTGCGCCGGACGGACCAGCCCCGCTAGCCCGCCGCCGGCGGCGGCGAGCCCCAGCGCGCCGGAGTACTTCAGAAAGTCCCGCCGGCTGATGGCCGGCACGAGCAGCGTGACTCGATCCCGCGTCATCGCACGATCGCCCCCTCCGGAAGAGCTTGTGGATACCCGCCGCCGCCGCGGCCATCGTCCCGCACGCGTTCAGGCGGGTGACGTTCGCCTGCGCGAGCGGCTTCTCCTGGTCCGGAGCGCCGGTGCTACGACTCGGCCGGCCCCGACGTCTGCCGCCACGGGATCGCGTAGCGCTCGATGAGCGAGACCAGCCCGAACAGCGCCAGCGCGAGGCCCGAGGCGACGGCCATGGTCGCGTACAACAGCGGCGTGCGGTAGTCGTACGTCGCAGCCAGAATCAAGTAGCCCAGGCCCCGGTTGGAGCCGATCCACTCGGCGATGATCGCGCCGAGCAGCGCGGCGGTCGTCGCGATCCGCAAGGCCGAGAACAGGTAGGGCAGCGACGTGGGCCAGCGCAGGTAGCGAAAGGTCTCCCACCGGCTCGCGGACAGAACGTGCATGAGCTCCAGCGCCTGCGGGTCCACGGAGTCCAGGCCGTCGGCCATGTTGACGAGCGTCGGAAAGAAGGTGATGAGCGCCGCGATCGCCACCTTGGACGTGAACCCAAGTCCGAGCAGCAACACGATGATCGGACTGATCGCGACGATGGGCAGCGTGCGCAGCGTGACGGCCAGCGGGTAGACGCTCTGGCGGAAGACGCGGTTGTGCACGAAGCCGATCGCGATGAGTACCGCGATCAGGTTGCCGACCGCGAAGCCGGCGAGCGTCTCAAACAGCGTGGGCCACGCGTTGTCGAAGAGCAGGTCGTGTTGCGTGCGGAGCACCTCGAGCACCTGCAACGGGGTCGGCGCAATGAACCGCGGGACGCGGAATCCCACGACGATCGCCTGCCATACCGCAAGCATCCCGAGGACGGCGACGGCAGGCACCAGCAGCCGGCGGAGCCGGCTTTCCCGGCCTCTGGGCGATCCCGCCGGAGTGGCGCCCCGTTCGCGCGCGGCGGCGCGGTCCGTCGCCGCCATCAGGCCTCCTCCAGTGCCGCCCGCAGCATCGAGGTGTACTGGGTAAAACGCGGCGTGTCTTTCATCGCGGGCT
>DATMBD010000184.1:0-2131 GCA_035559355.1 Dehalococcoidia bacterium | reverse complement strand
GGTCCGGCTGCGTGACGACGGCGACGATCTGGTGCTTGGTCGCGATCAGGGCTTCGAGGCTCGGCAGCGCAAACGCCGGCGACCCCATGAAGACGATTCGCACTCGGCGATCTTAGCAGCGCCGTCCGCGATGAACCGCGTGCACGGAACCGCGTATCGCCGCGTTCCGGTTCGTCCCTCTGCCCACTCGACTTCAAACGTCAGGCGAGACTAGCCCTCTACGCGAACGACATCGCCGGGGCCCAGGCCTGTGAGGGCCGCTGCGCTGCCGTTCCGCAGCGCGATCTCGATGCGGCCGTTGCTGGAGACGATCGCGGCCAGCCCCGCCGCTTCGCCGTATGTGGCCGCCAGCGAGACGTCGCGGCCGGCGAGCCGGAAGACGGGCCGCGGCGGCAAATCCGCTGGGTCGATGTCGGTGAGGAGATTGCCGAAGCGGTCCACGTGGACGATGAGGCCTTCGATGGCGCCGTCCGCGGCCCTCGGCGCGCGGAAGGCGGGCAGGGCAAGGACCTCCTGCAACGGCGGGCCCAGATCGGCGAGGGAGGCGCCGCACGCGAGCCGCGACGCGGCAGGCGCGAACACATCGCGGCCCTCGAAGGTGGCGCTGCGGGGTCCCGGGCCCGGTTCGATTTCCACGCACTCCACGCCAGGCGGCACGGGGACTGGTCGCGGCGAGTATCCTTCGCCGGTACGTCTGGCGCCGCGGGCTGCTGGCGGCAGAGCCGCGGAGAGGAGGCCGTTGTCCGGCCCAACGAAGTACTGACCGGCGGCAGCCAGCGCCAACCTGCGGCGCGCAGTGCCGACGCCCGGGTCCACCACCGCAACATGTATGCTGCCGGCCCCAAAGAACGGCCACGCGGCCTCGAGAAGGTAGGCTGCCTGGACGATGCCCTGCGGCGGGACCTCATGCGTAAGATCGACCAGGCGGCAGGACGGACAGCGGGCGAGGATTACTCCCTTCATGACCCCGACGTAGGGATCGGACAGCCCGAAGTCGGTGAGCAGACTGACGACAGGGGCAGAATTCAGCGGTCCTTGATGTACCATTCGTGGGCCTGCCAGAACCGGTCGCCTGGCTGAGTCAACATGCCGGCCTTGACGTCGGCGATCCTGGTCTTTTGGACGTACAGCGCCGTGGAGGCATAGAGGGGAATGCCCGGCACTTCCTGCGCGAACAGCTCTTGAAACTTCTCGTACAGCTCGCGTCTCTGGGCGTGATTAGAGTTTCCTCGAGCTTGCTCCAGGAGGGCGTCCGCCGCCTGGCTGGAGAAGGACGCCAGGTTGCTTCCGCGGGCCGTGGCCTGCGAGCTATGCCAGAACCAATAGGGATCCGGGTCCGGGTTGGCCGCATCGACTGAGAAGAGAACGGCTTCGTAGCGGCGCGGCTCGATCATCTCCCGGACGATGGTGGTCAGGCCAGCCGGCTGCACCGTGACCCGGGCGCCCAGGTCTTCCCAGCCTTTGGCGATGCGTTGGGCGATCTCGACGCGGACGGGGTCGGAGTCGGTCACCAGCGTGAAAGCCAGCGGCGTCGAGCCCCGTCGGCGCAGGCCGTCAGCGCCTTTCGTCCAGCCGGCCTCGTCCAGAAGGATGGCAGCCAGGTCTACGTCGGCGCCGTATCGGGTCAAGGAAGGCGAAAACGCCCAACTACCGGGCGGCACGGGAGAATCGGCGCGCACGGCCTGGCCCCCGAGCAGGGAGACGATGCCGTCCCTGTCGACGGCGTAGAGGAGAGCTTGGCGCAGGCGGCGGTCGTCGAATGGCGAGCGCTGCAAATTCAAGTACACGGAAGTAACGTGGCCCGTATCCAGCGCCTGGATACGCAAATCCCGCCGCCGTTCGAGCTCGAACGTCTCTGTGGGACCGAGCGGCGACTGGAGGAAGGCGCCGTCCAGGTTGCCTGCCTTCAGGGCTGCCATGAGGGCGCCCTGATCGCGGAAAAAGCGCATCTCGAAGCGCGGGATGTAAGGCTGGTTGAAATGATAGGCGCTGTGGGCCACGAGGACGGCGGCGCTATCGCTGAGCTGCTCGAGCCGGTACGGCCCCGCCCCCACTGGATGCTGGTTGAAGGGGGAGTCCATGAGCTGGGCTACGGAGATGCCCCCCAGCAGGTGGGCCGGAAGGATACCGA
>DATMBD010000183.1:0-6810 GCA_035559355.1 Dehalococcoidia bacterium | reverse complement strand
TGACCGGTGGCCTGGCGGCGCTGGCCATCCTCACGCGTCCGGAAGGCGCCTTCCTGCTGCCGGCTTTGCTCGTCTATGAGTGGCTGCGGCGAGAGCCCGGGGAGCCGCTGCCCTCCTTCGGCAGGAAGGCGGCGCTGCTGGCAGGCCCGGGTGTGGGCGTGCTGGCGGCGCTCTCCTTGTTCGCGCTTGCGGTGACGGGATCGTTCACGCCCGGCACGGCGACGGCGAAGATGCACTTCTTCCAGGAATACGATTTCTTTTTCCGAGACAAGATCACGATCATGGGGGAGCAGGTCGGCCAATTCCTCGGCTCGATGCTGCCTGTCGTAATCCTCGCTGCGGTGGCGGCGAACCGCCGCGAGGCGCTCCTCTTCGGCCTGTTCTGGCTGCCGGTGCTGGTCATGTACGTGCTGGTATTCCCCGGTGGACTCGGCCACTACTTCTTCCGCTACCAGCATCCCGTGGTGCCGCTTCTGGCCGCGCTGGCCGGCGGAGGCGCTTGGATGCTCCTCCGCGCCGCGATGGACAACGGTTACGTGGCGAAAGCGCTGGTGGCGGCGGCGTTCGTCGTGCTGGCCGTGCCCGCCTGGCAGCAGTACGAGAACTGGCGCACCACCTACGGCGGCGCCGTGTTCGACCTTCGCGGCATCGAAGCGATGGCGCAGGACCTGAACAACATCATCCGCCCGGACGAAACGCTGGCCGCTCACGACATCGGCGCTGTCGGCTACTACGGCCGCTTCCGGGTTCTCGACATCGTGGGCCTCGTCAACCCGGACGTGATCGAGTACAACCGGAACCGCACGCTGAACCGCTACCTGGAGGGCCGCCAGCCGCAGTACCTGCTCACTTTCGAGGACTGGGACGATTTCTTCCTGCGCCTGGGCGCCCGCTTTCACCCGGAGACGTACGAGCTCGTCAAGCGCTACACGCACGGGCCGGGGGAAGAGGCGCCGTACTACCTGTACCGCATCCACTACCCGCTGCCGGATTGACACTGCGCTTCTGCGGCGCCGATGATGGCCGCACCCTCATGACGAAAGCTCCAGCTCAGCCCCGCGCGTCCGGCGGCCGGCCCGCATTTCCCGCAGACCGGGCTGAGAAGCGGCAGGCGCTCCTGGAGGCCGTGGAGTCGGTCGCGGACACGCTGCGGGCCGGCGCCGACGAGGCGGAGGCGCTGACCACCCTGCCGCAAGCGACCGTGGAGGCGCTCTCGGCTTCCGGGCTCTGGGCGCTGAAGCTGCCGGCCGAGTTGGGCGGAGCCGAGGCCGATCCCGTCACCCAACTGGAAGTGATCGAGGCCGTGACCTACATCGACACATCGGCGGGCTGGAGCGTCATGATTGGGGCGACGAGCATCGGCTGGCCCGGCGCGTTCCTGCCGGACAGCGCCATCGCGGAGGTGTTCGCGGGCGGGCGCATCCCGCGAGCCGCGGGCATCGGCGGCGTCACGGGGACCGCTGTCGCCGTGGACGCGGGTTACCGCCTCTCGGGGCGCTTCCAGTTCGCCAGCGGCGCGCCCCATGCCGAATGGCTGATCGCCGGCGCGCGCATCGAGGGCAGCGACCCGCCGGAGGAGCGCATGTTCGTGATACCGGCGGCCTCGGTGACGCTGCACGACAACTGGCGCGTCGCGGGGCTGAAGGGAACCGGCAGCTGCGATTTCACCGTCCAGGACCTCTTCGTGCCGGCCGAGTTCACCTGGGACCGGGCGATTCTGGCGCGCGGCGAGCCGCGGCGGGGCGGGCCGATCTTCCGGCTGGGCATGCCGGCGTTCACGGCCAACGAGCACGCGGCTTTCGCCCTCGGCGGCGCGAGACGGGCGCTCGACCTCCTGTTGGAGCAGGCGCGGACGAAGCGGCGCGGCCACGGGGCGGCGGCATCGATGGTGGCGGAACGGCCCGTCGTCCAGAAGTGGGCCGCGGAGGCCGACCTGCGCCTGCGGGCGGCGCGAGGCCTGATCGTCGAACTCCTGGAGGAGGCGTGGCGCTCGGCCTGCGAAGGACGGGTGCCGGACCCCTTCCTTCAGGCAAAGTTGCGGGCGGCGAGCACGTACGTCTCGGACGTGGGCGTGGAGGTCGCTACCCAGGCGTTTCGGTATGGCGGCGGCGGCGCCCTGCACGAGACCAACCTGCTGCAGCGCTACTGGCGCGACGTCACCGCCGCCGGCCAGCACCTGGCCGTGAGCGACGCTGGTTACGAAGGCTACGGGCGCTTGTTGCTCGGCCTGCCGCCCTTGGACCCCATGACCGCCAACCGGTAGGGCCGCGCGGCCGAAGGGATCGCTTCGTCGGCTGCGCTCTCCTCGCCGAGGACGGGGCGGGTCGCCGAGGCCGGGCTGCTACAGGCGCCGCAGCTCCGGCAGGACCGTCTGCGCGAACAGGCGGGCGTTCTTCGTCGCCAGCTCGTGGGGCAGCGAGCCGAACTGGAAAAGGCCCATGAGCACACCGGCGCCCAGTTCTCGCATCTGCTGCTTGATCGCCTCGAAGACGTAGTCGGGGTCGCCGATGAAGCCGAGGCCTTCCTTCTGCGTAAGGTCGAGGTCGTACTCGTACAGGGGACGCTCGCTGGCGGTCGAGGGCACTTGGCCCAGGAGCTTGGCGGCGCCGCGGTGATAGGCTAGGAGCTTCTGCCAGAAGTAGTTGATGTGGGGCTCCGCCTCTTCCCGGGCCTCAGCCATGGTCTCGGCGACGTATACGGGCCGCAGGACCATGCAGTCCTCCGGCGAAGGCGTCCAACCGTATTCGGCGGCGTACTGGCGGTACTTGTCGAAGATCGCCTTCGTTCTGGCTGCGGGCCGGTAGGCGGAGCCGGTGGGCACGCGGCGGCGGGCGGCCAAGCGCAGACCGTCGTCGCTTTCCGCGGGCAGGACGATGGGCGGGTGGGGCTGCTGCAGCGGCCGCGGCCAGATGGAGACGTGGTCGTAATGGAAGTGCTTGCCTTCCCAGCGAAACGGCTCGTGCACCGTCCATGCCTTGACGATGAGGTCCCAGGCCTCCTCCAGCCGCTCTCGCGATTCGGCCAGCGAGCCGGTCAGGGCCAGGTACTCCTGCGGCACGCCGCGCACGAAGCCGGAGACGATCCGGCCGCCGGACATGCAGTCCAGCATCGCGATTTCCTCGGCGAGCCGGATGGGGTTGGCGTGGAGCGCGGGCAGATTACCGAAGAGGCCGATGGGAATGCGGCTGGTGCGCTGGATGAGAGCGGCGGCGACGATGTTCGGCGATGGCATGAGGCCGTACGGCTTCGAATGGTGCTCGTTGATGCAGACGGCGTCGAAGCCGAGCTCTTCGTAGGCGGCCATCTGCTGCAGGTGCTGCTCGTAGACCTCGCGGCCGCGCTCGGGGTCAAAGAGCGAGTTGGGGTCGGGATAGTACGAAGGCTGCTCGAGATAGGGCCAGGGGAGGAGGTCGAAGGCGTAGACCTTCACCGGCTACACCCCCACCAGCGGCGTCAGGCCTTCGTGCTGGACGAAGCCGCGGCGCAGGTCCTTCGTCGCTTCCCACCAGTCAGCGTCACGGGGCAGGATGACGCCGCCCGAGCGTTGGGCATACACCTCCGGGTTGTCGACGCCGGGCGGGATGATGCCGTGATCGCGCAACGCCTTCGCCGCGGCCAGGAGGCGACGGCGAGTGCGGATGATCAGCTGGTCGGTGGTGCCCAAGTGCTCCCTGGAGCGGTCGTAAATCGGGCCCATGCTCCAGGTGACGGCCATGTCCTGCGGGCGGGCGCCGCCCGGGATGCCCGAAAAGCTCCTGCCGGACTTCTGCAGCTGGCGGTCGATGCCGAAGTCGTTGCGCGGGTCTTGGGTGATGCGGAAGCGGCCGTACCAGTCCGTGGAGTTGGGAAGCCATTCGATCTGGGGCTCTCCGCCGGCCCGCTGCTCCTGGTTGGTGCCGCGGAGGCCCTCGCGGCCCGGCCGCACCCCGTTGCGCCCGGTTACCGTCCACATGAGGGTGTGTTCGTCATCGACGGGGACGTAGGCGCGGAAGCGGACCTCCAGCCCAAGGGTGCCGGTGGGAATCATGGCGTAGAAGGGGAACATCTGGTGGGCGATGCGCCAGTAGTAGGTGTCCTCCTCGGCGGGGCGGTAAGCGCCGTAAGAAGTGCCGAACTCGGTATCGAGGATGCTGAACTTGGCCTGGCGCTGACGGGCGATGTAGTAGCCGGCGGTGCCGGGCTGGATGTCGGCGGCGCGCTCGGAGCCGTAGTGGAGGAAGGCCTGGTGGACGGTGTCCATCTCCCCCTCCCAGCCCTGCATGTAGTTGCACTCCTGGAAGATGCAGTAGATGGAGTACTGTCCCTCCGGCAGCATGTTCGCCTCCAGCTGGGGCAGCGGCGGCGGGACTTCGCGCGGCCCCATGTACGCCCAGACGATGCCGCCTCGCTCGACGCAGGGATAGGCTTTGGCGCGGACCTTGCTCTTGAAATTGCTTTCGGCCGGCTCAGAGGGCATGTCGACGCAGCGGCCTGCGACATCGAACTTCCAGCCATGGTAGACGCAGCGGAGCCCTTCCTCCTCGTTGCGGCCGAAGAAGAGCGAGGCGCCGCGGTGGGGACAGGCGTTCTGAACGAGCCCTACGGCGCCCGAAGTGACGCGGAAAGCGATGAGGTCCTCGCCGAGGAGGCGGACCCGCAGCGGCGGGCAGTCCGGCGCCGGTAGCTCGTCGGAGCGGACGGCAGGGATCCAGTACTGGCGCATGAGGTCCCCCATGGGCGTGCCCGGCCCCACGCGGCACAAGAGCTCGTTGTCTTCTTTGCTCAGCATCTAGGCCTCCTCGCCGAGCCGGGGCAGGCCCGCGCCTTTCCCGTCTGCGTCTGCCTGATTGGCCGTCTCAAGTCTGCCACAGTCTTACTTCTCGGCGCGCAAGCGGGCAAGGGCGCGTTCGCGCCACAAAGGCCAAGCGCGGCCGTAGTCCTGGCTGGCGACTGATGCCGCGATCTCCGCGTCGTCGAGATAGGTGATCTCGCCGCCGGGACCCGCCAGCGCCAAGGCCTGCAGCTGCATGCGAGCGCTTATTTCCAGGTAGACGCTCCGGCCTACAGCGCGGGCGACGTTCTCGCCTACGACGACGGCGCCGTGGCCGCGCATCAAGGCGGCCGGCTTGTCGCCGAGGACGCCGGCCAGCGCCGCCCCGAGCTTCGAATTGCGGACCAGCAGGTCCGTGCCTCGCTCCACGTCCCGGATTTCGAACACGGGCAGGCCGCTGCCGACGAAAGACGCCATGTGGAAGAGGGCGCGCATCGGCACCTTGGTCACGCTGAAGGGGACGACGCTGGGGGAATGGTTGTGCACGACGCACATGACCTCCGGCCTCGCCTTGTAAACCTCGCCGTGAATGAAACGCTCGGAGACCGACTGCCGCCCCTGCACGTCAAGAGGGTTGCTGTCGAGGTCGTACTCCATGATGTCCGCTTCGGTGACAAGCTCGGGCGCCAGCGAGCGGGCGAGAAGGTAACGTTGCCGGTTGCTTTCGCTGCGGACGCTGACATGCCCGTAGGCGTCGATGACGCCGTGCTCGGCCAGCGTGCGGTAGGCGACGACGAGGTCTTCTGTTTGGCTCACATTTCCCTCCGAAGCCCTGGATTCGTAGGCCCGTGTATTCCGCGGCGCGCTCGCCCTACACCATAGCGGATGCGGGCAAGCGGAGCCCGTCTGGATCAAGAAGGGCTACTTCGCGAGCCAGGCGCGGACGAAGCGCTGGACGCTGGGGAAAGCGTCCACCCATTGTTGCTGCAGGCCGGAGGTGGGCAGCAGCCACGCTGCGCAAACGTTGGCGAAGTTCTCCAGCACGCCGCCGCCAAGCGGGATGAAGTTCGGCGGCAAGCCGGCGGTCGCCTGGATGAAGGCGCGGCCTTCGGGCGTCTCCACCCAGTTCGAAAGGCCGAATTGAGCGCCAAGGCCCGGCTCCTTGATTACCTGCCAGTGCTGGTGGGCATGACACAGCTCGTGGGCGAGGACGAAATCGGCGGTGAAGCTGCGCAGCGGCGAGTTCGGAAGCTCCTCTTCCGCCTCGTCCGTCAGCTTCCAGACCGTGCGGTCGGCGGATGTGTAGCAGGCGCGCGTGTCGCCGCAGCTTTGCGGCAGCTCGTCGAGGTCATCGACGATTTTCAGGCAGATCGCGGCCGGAAGGTCGAGCTTTTCGATGACTGGATGAACGGCCTCCGGCCAGTGCGAGCAGCCGGCCGGGATGGGAATTGGAGACGCAGGCTCGGGAGTGCGCGACGGACTCGCGGTAGGGTCAACGGGCGGCCGGGTTGGAGTCGCCGCCGGGCGGACGGGCGTAGGCGTGGGGACGAGAGCCTGATCACCGCCGCTCTCGCCGCTGCCCGCGGCGATCCAGACGACGGCGATGAGGGTGAGGATGCCGGTAAGCAAGCCGGCGACGATGGCCAAGACGCGAAGGTAGTATTTTTTCAAAATCGCAAGCCTGCGAAGCAGAAGCGCCGCTACAAGCTTAGCGTCAAAGCGACCCTACGCGCCCGTTTGCGAAACGCGACGGAGACTTGGGCGTTGCTCTTGGTCGAAGAGCTATGATCGATGGCGCTTTGGCGCTGCTAGCGGATTTCGTCAGCGAGTATTTCCGGCAGCTGAGACATTATTCGCTGCTCCTGGGGTCCGTTTGGGTGGCGGTCTTCCTCGCGGCGAGCTTGGAGGGCTTTGCTCTGGAAGCGGTTGCCGCGCTCGTGGCTGCTCTGGCGGCCACCGCTGCCCTCGACAGGCTCGCTGCCAGGGGCCGATTCGCGTCGCGCGCAGGGCCTGTGGCGCAGCAGCCGAATGCTCTCGCCAGCGTTGGCGCCGCGAACTCT
>DATMBD010000182.1:0-8390 GCA_035559355.1 Dehalococcoidia bacterium | reverse complement strand
GATCAGCGAGGCAGACCTGATCATCGGCGTCGGTATGCGGTTCGACGACCGCGTCACGGGCAGTCTCAAGGACTTCGCGCCGAAGGCCAAAATCGTCCACATCGACATCGACCCGGCGGAGATCGGCAAGAACCTGCCGACGGCTGTGCCGATCGTTGGCGACGTCAAGCACGTCCTCCAGCAGCTGAACCAGGAGGTGCAGCCCGCCCGCCACGACGAATGGCGCGCCTGGCTGAAGGAACAGCGGGAGAAGCACCCTTCGATTCTGATCCCGGAGACCGACAAGCTTCTGCCCCAATACGTGATCAAATCGATCTACGACGCCTCCGGCCCGGACGCCTACTACGTCACGGGCGTGGGCCAGCACCAGATGTGGGCAGCGCAGTACTTCTGGATCGACAAGCCCGGCGGGTTCATCACGTCCGGCGGCCTGGGGACGATGGGATTCGAGGTGCCAGCAGCCATCGGCGCCCAGTTCGCCGACCCCACTGCGACCGTCTGGGCCATCTGCGGCGACGGCGGCTTTCAAATGACTTCCCAGGAGTTGGCCACAGTGGTCGAGTACGAGCTGCCGATCAAGTACGCGATCATCAACAACGGCTACCTGGGGATGGTCAGGCAGTGGCAGGAGCTGTTCTACAAGAACAACCTCTCCGCCTTTCGCCTCTATCAGCCGGACTTCGTAAAGCTGGCCGAGGCATACGGCCTGAAAGGGATGCGGGTGACCGACAAGGCCCAGGTCCAGACCTCCATCGATGAGGCGCTCAGCTACGCCGGCCCCGTCCTCATCGACTTCCAGGTGGAGGAGTACGAAAACACCTTCCCCATGGTGCCGCCGGGCGCCGCCCTCCAGCAGACGGTCGACTCGCCCTACCGGCCGGAGGACGTGCGCATCCCGGCAGCGGGAGGTGCGCGCTGATGCCTCCTAGGGTGAACCACCACACGATCGTCGCGCTCGTCGAAGACAAGCCTGGCGTCCTCAACCGGATCGCGTCGAAGTGGCGGCAGCGGGGCTTCAACATCGAATCCCTTGCTGTCGGCCACTCGGAGATCCCGGGCCTCTCACGCATGACCTTCACGATCGACGGCGCCACCCACGACGTCGAGCAGGTGACGAAACAGCTCTTCAAGGTGATCGAGGTAGTCGAGATCGCCGACATCACCCACGAAGACGTCGTGGCGCGGGAGTTGGCGCTGATCCGGGTCACGGCCACGCCGAACACCCGCAGCCAGCTAATCGAGCTGGGCCAGGTGTTCCGGGCCAACATCGTCGACGTGGCCCAGGACTCGCTCATCTTCGAGGTGACCGGCGACGAGGACAAAATCGAGGCCTTCTACGAGCTGCTCCTGCCGTACGGAGTCAAGGAGCTGATGCGAACGGGCCGCATCGCCATGGCGCGGGGCGGAGCCGGCCACCCCCACGTCGGCGAAGGGCAGCGCCGCTACCGGTCGGCCGGCGAGGGCAAGGCGCAGGTAGGCAGCCTGCTATGACGGCTGCATTTCGGATTCCGCCATCCTCTCATGGGCGCTAGGGGGCGTAGGAGATGACTTCGTACGGCGTGACCGTGGTCAGGCGCGCGGACGGCAGCGCGGACGGATGGGTCAACGACCTGCCCGGCTGCCGGGCGACGGCTGCCAGCTACGACGAGATGTGGCGGCTTCTGCCCATCGTCGTCGCCGAGCACCTAGCCTGGCTCGCGGGCCACGGCGAGCCCGTCTCGCCGAACGAGTCCTTCGGCTTCGAGGTCATCGAGGACACGGAATCGCGCGGCGAGTTCGCCTTCGAGGCTGACAAGCCGCCGCTTACGGCCGAAGAGCTGGAGCGCGGCATCCGCCACGCCGCCTATGCTCACGCCGACCTGCTCCACGCCGCGGGCCGCCTGCCCGACGCCGTCCTCGACTGGCGGCCGCCGCCCTCGTCCGTGAAGATCGACCAGATCTTCCCGGACGTGCGCTCCATCCGCCAGATGCTTGAGCACGTCGCGGCTACGGAGGCGTTCTTCTACGTCGGCAGCCTCTCAGACGAGCCGCGCTCCGGGCCGCCGGCGGAAGCGCCGCCGCCGCTGGCGGACCTGCACTCGGCGACCGCGGCGCGGCTGCGTGGCTTGCCTGCAGAGTCCCTGGCCCGCGTCTTCCGGCGCACGGGGCCGAGGGGAGAGATGGAGTGGACGGCGCGCAAGGTCTTGCGCCGGATCGTCAGCCACAAGCGCTTTCATACGCGGGAGATCCAGCAGCGGCTTTCGTGGTTGGTTCTGGGCGTCCCCGAAGTCCTGCCGAGGAACCGGGAATGACGACTTCGATAGCCTGGGCCGCCTTGCTGGCGCCAAGCGACCGTCTCAGACTCCTTCGGCCCTCCCCGACGCCGTCGGGGGAGGGCCAGTCCAGCATTCGCCGGCGTTGAACCCACCGGCATCACGCTAGCAAAGGAGAACTGAGAACCAAATGCCTGAAAAAGTACTGATCTTCGATACGAGCCTCCGCGACGGCGAACAGTCGCCCGGAGTCGCCTTCAACATCCACGACAAGCTGGAGATCGCCCATCAGCTGCAGAAGCTCGGCGTCGACATCATCGAGGCGGGTTTCCCGGCCACCTCCCCAGGCGACCTCGCGGCCGTCAAGGCGGTAGCCCAGGAGGTCAGGGAGGCGCGCATCGCCGGCCTGGCGCGGGCGGTGCAGCGCGACGTGGACCTCGCCTGGGAGGCGCTCCAGTACGCGGCCGCGCCGCGCATCCACGTCTTCCTGTCCAGCTCCGACATCCACCTCATGCACCAGCTGGCCAAGGACCGCGACACCGTCCGCGAAATGGCGAAGACCATGGTCGCGCGAGCCAAGAGCTACGTGGAGGACGTGGAATTCAGCCCCATGGACGCCACCCGGTCTGAGTGGGAATACGTCTACCGCATGCTCGAGGACGTCATCGACGCGGGCGCGACCACCGTCAACATCCCCGACACGGTCGGCTACACGACGCCGGAGGAATTCAGCCGCTTTATTCAGGGCATCCTCGAGAACGTTCGCAACATCCACAAGGCGACGATCTCCGTCCATTGCCACAACGACCTCGGCCTCGCCGTCGCCAACAGCCTCTCAGCCGTGCTCGCCGGCGCCCGCCAGGTGGAGACGTGCATCAACGGCATCGGCGAGAGGGCAGGCAACGCCGCCCTCGAAGAGGTCGTCATGGCAATCAAGACCCGCAGCGACTTCTACAACCTCGAGACGAACATCAAGACCCGGGAACTGTACCGGACCTCGCGGCTTGTCTCCGACCTCACGGGCATGCTCGTGCAGCCGAACAAGGCGATCGTGGGAGCTAACGCGTTCCGGCACCAGTCCGGCATCCACCAGGACGGCATCCTCAAGATGCGCGAGACGTACGAGATCATGGACGCCAGGGAGCTGGGCTGGCCCACCGGCAGCGAGATCGTGCTCGGCAAGCTCTCCGGCCGCCACGGCTTCAAGTCGAGGCTGGACGACCTCGGCATCGAGCTGACGCAGGAGGAGTTCGAACGCGCATTCGTCGCCTTCAAGGAGCTCGCCGACAAGAAGCCCGAGATCACCGACCGCGACATCGAAGCGATCGTCGGCGAGGAGCGCTACGCCGAGGAAGTCACCTACAAGCTCGACCTTCTGCAGGTCTCCTGCGGCAACCAGCTCGTTCCGACGGCAACAGTGCGTCTGGCCACCCCGGACGGCCGCACGCTCGTCCACACCGCCACCGGCACGGGACCTGTGGACGCCGCCTACCGCGCCATCAACGCCATTGTCGGCATCGAGAACGAATTGACCGAATTCACGGTGAAGAGCGTCACCGAAGGCATCGACGCCCAGGGCGAGGTCATCGTCCGTATCGAGGTCGACGGCCGCACCTACACGGGCCGCGGCGCGGATACGGATATCATCGTCGCGGCCGCCAAAGCCGTGCTGCAGGCAATCAACCGGGCGCTGAGCGTGCAGAAGCCGGAGGAGTTGGTAAGAACTAACCCATGATGTAAAGGATGGGCGCTGTTGACAAGCGAAGGGCGAGTTCGTAAAGTGGCGGAGGCTGCGCTTGAGTATCTCGTTGAGCGCAGGGAGGAACCCGCCGTGACCACAATAAGCAGCAAGAACCAGATCACCCTGCCAGCCCACCTGCTGCGGGAAATGGGCCTGGGCCCGGGTGATCGCCTGAGCATAGCTCGGGAGGGAAACCGGCTGATCCTGCGCGCCCGCCCCAAGGACTGGGCCCGCTACTACGGCGGAAGCCTGCGCGGCCTGTACGGAAACACCAAAGAAGAGGTGGACGCCTACCTGCAAGAACTGCGCGAAGACGCCGGCCGGGATGAGATGCTAGAGGAGGCGTGGTCTGGCCGAAAACCTCCTGCTCAGCCGTAGCCGCCGCCTGCTGCTGGACACGAATGCGTTCATCTACTTCCTCATAGGGCTGGAGCCCTACTACCCGCTGCTGCTGCAGGTCTTCGGCCGCGTGCAGCGGCGGCAGGCGGACGTGGTCGTCTCCGTCCTCACCGAGGCGGAGCTCCTCGTGCGGCCACACCGTGAGGGAGACATGGAGGCGATCGAGCGCGTCGCCGGCATCCTCTCGGAGGAGGGCATCCACGTGGTCGCCCTCGGCCGCTCGGCAGCGCGCTCGGCCGCGGAATTGCGCGCCCGCCACGGCTTGGCGCTGCCCGACGCTATAATCGTGGCCACAGCCCTCTCTGCTGGCTGCGACGCGATCGTGGGCAACGACGGACGTTGGCGCCGGATCAGGGAAGTACCATACCTGCACCTCGACGACCTCGTGTCGCCAGAGGTGGCCAAGATGGGACACGGCGAATGAGTGAACCTAGGACCCTCTCCGAAAAGATCTGGGAAAGCCACGTTGTCCACCGCGAACCTGGCAAACCGGACCTGCTCTACATCGATCTGCACCTAGTGCACGAAGTCACGTCGCCGCAGGCGTTCGAGTCGCTGCGCATGGCGGGGCGCAAGGTGCGCCGGCCCGACCTCACGTTCGCGACCGTGGACCATAACGTCCCGACCGTCGACCGCGACAAGCCCTGGCCCGATCCCCTCTCGATCGAGCAGGTGGCCGTCCTCGACAAGAACGTCAGCGACTTCGGCCTCCCCTACTTCGGCATCAACGACATGCGCCAGGGGATCGTCCACGTCATCGGGCCGGAGCAGGGGCTGACGCAGCCGGGCCTCACCATCGTCTGCGGCGATAGCCACACGGCCACGCACGGCGCGCTGGGCGCCCTCGCCATCGGCATCGGAACGTCGGAGGTCGAACACGTCCTCGCCACCCAGACGCTGCCGCAGGCGAAGCCGAAGACGATGGCCGTGGAGGTCAACGGCCGCCTGCCGGAAGGCGTCGTCGCCAAGGACGTCATCCTTTCGATCATCCGCACGATCGGCGTCGGAGGCGGCATCGGCCACGTCATCGAATACAGGGGCGACACGATCCAGGGCCTTTCGATGGAAGGGCGGATGACGGTCTGCAACATGTCGATCGAAGGCGGGGCACGGGCCGGCTTGGTCGCGCCGGACGACAAGACGTTCGCATACCTGGAGGGCCGCCCCTTCGCGCCCAAGGGCAAGGACTGGGAGCGAGCCCTTGACTACTGGCGCTCACTGCCCACGGACGAAGGCGCCAGCTTCGACAAAGTCGTCAGCCTGCGCGCCGAGGACATCGAGCCGTGCGTGACCTGGGGCACGACGCCCGCCCAGAGCGTGCCCGTGACCGGCCGCGTCCCGGATCCGGACGCGTTCGAAGATCCGCAGACGCGGGAACTAGCCTGGCGGTCGCTCGCGTACATGGACCTCAAACCGGGCACCGCCATCGAGGACATACCGCTCGACCGCGTGTTCATCGGCTCCTGCACGAACTCGCGCATCGAGGATCTGCGCGCGGCCGCTGCCGTCGTCCGCGGTCACAAGGTGGCCTCCCGCGTGCGGGCTATGGTCGTGCCGGGCTCGGGCCTCGTCAAAGCGCAGGCGGAGGCGGAGGGGCTGGACAAAGTGTTCCGAGACGCAGGCTTCGAGTGGCGGGACGCCGGCTGCTCCATGTGCCTGGGCATGAACCCGGACATACTCCTGCCCGGCGAGCGCTGCGCATCCACGTCCAACCGCAACTTCGAAGGCCGCCAGGGCCCGGGCGGCCGAACCCACCTCGTCAGCCCGCAGATGGCCGCCGCCGCCGCCATCGCCGGCCACTTCGTCGACATCCGCCGCTGGAAGCTCAACCCGTGAGCGACGACAAAGCCCTCCGCTTGACCGATTGCGTGTCCGCCCGTATGCCCGCTCTCAGGAGGCGCACCTGATGGAGCCCGTCCGCCGCATTCAGTCCAAGGCGATGCCGCTCAACCGTGCCGACGTCGATACGGACCAGATCATTCCCGCCAAGTACCTGAAGCTCGTCCAGCGCAGCGGTTTCGGCCGCTTCTTGTTCGACTCCTGGCGCAAAGATGAGTCCTTCGTCCTCAACGACCCCGCTTACGCCGGCGCTCAGGTGCTCATCGCCGGGCCGAACTTCGGCTGCGGCTCCTCGCGCGAGCACGCGCCGTGGGCGTTGCAGGACTACGGCTTCAAGGCGATCATCGCCCCGTCCTTCGCCGACATCTTTCGAAACAACTGCGCCAAGATCGGCCTCCTGCTCGTTCAACTGCCGAAAGACGAGGTCGAAATCCTCATGCAGGCCGTCGAACAGAATCCCGAGACGCAGGTGATCGTCGATCTCGAGCAGCAGAGCGTGTCGCTGGCTGGTCAGGAATGGTCCATGCGCTTCGAAATCGACCCGTTCGTCAAGCACTGCTTGCTCAACGGCCTCGACGACATCAGCCTCACCCTGCAGCACGAGGCGGAGATCGCCGCCTTTGAAGCGCGGCGGCCGGACTTCTTCCCTTCGGCAAGGAGTTAGCTTCTTCGCCTCGTCCTGGGAAGGAGGAGGCGCCTTGACGACAATTCGAGAGCAAAAAGAGCAGCAGCGCCTTCAATGGAGCGCCAACGCCGCCGCGTGGGATGCGATGCACGACCGCCTGGAGCGGGAGATGGCGCCGGTCACTGCCTGGCTCTGCCGCGAGGCTGGGCTCGCTCCGGGCATGCGCGTCATCGACCTTGCTTGCGGGTCCGGACACCCGGCGCTAGACGTGGCCCGCCTTGTCCGCCCGGGCGGGAGCGTGGTGGCCACTGACCTCGTCGAGGAGATGGTCACGGTTACGCAACGGCGCGCCGCTGAGGCCGGCATTGCGAACCTGGAAGCGCGGGTCGCGGACCTGGAAGCGCTGGATTTCCCGGACGCGAGCTTCGATGCCGCAACCTGCCGCTTCGGCGTGATGTTCTGCCCCCAACCGGAACGCGCCGCCGCAGAGGTGCTGCGCGTGCTCAAGTCCGGCGGGCGCTTCGTCCTCTCCGTGTGGGACATGCCGGAAAGGAGCCCCGCCCAGACGGTTGTGAACGAAGCGCTCGGTCGGCTGGGCAAGCCGCAGCCAGCGCCGGACTTCGACGCGCCTGGCATCTACCAGCTGGCGCCGCCGGGGAAACTCCTGCGCCTGCTGGAAGGCGCGGGCTTCCGGGACGTGCGCGTCGAATCGCTGCCGCTCACGCTGGAGTACGAGTCCCTGGAAGCCTTCTGGGAGCGCCGTCTTGGGGCGCCTGGGCCGATGCGCAGGATCGTCGAGCAGCTGACCCCGGAAGAGACGGCGCGCCTGAAAGGCTTGCTCTCCGAAGTCTTGCGCCCCTACGCCTCCGCCGGCGCCATCCGCATACCGCAGACTCCGCTGTGCGCCGTCGCGACTAAATAGGTGGCTTCTGTCGTCGAGTGGACGGCCGTGGCGGCGACTCCCGCGACGCTGCTCGGCCTGGTGCGCGACTACTCGAAGCGGCGCCTCTTCCTGCCGGAAGGCTGGCGCTTCCTGCGCATCCTCGGCGCGGAGACAGTTGCTCCGGGCGCGGCCATGGAGATCGAAGCCCTTATCGGCCCGGCGCCGACAGTCCACGTCGTGCAGGTGCTCGAGGCGGGTGACGACTACGTGATCGAGGGCCCGCCCGCGGGCGACAACTACGTGACCACGTGGACGGTGCAGGCGCGCGGCGAAGACGCCATTGTCCAGGTGGAGATGGCGTTCACCTACGGCGGGCTGGTCGGCGAGTTCTTCGTCAGGCGGCGCCTGCGCCGCGCCCTCCGAGAGATGCTTCGGCGCCTGAAGGCGGTCGCCGAAGCCGACTCGAATTGATCCGGGCAGTTGCCGACGCCAGGCAGCGCCCTCGACGGGTCGGGGGAAGGCCGCTACACGTTTCGATCCCTCAACAGAAGCGGACCGCTGCAACTCTGACGGCAGGCAGTCCAGTCGTGGCCGTCCTGTCTGCCGCTCACTTGACAGGCGGGCGCAAAATGAGGCCAGCGAACCGGAACA
>DATMBD010000181.1:0-8700 GCA_035559355.1 Dehalococcoidia bacterium | reverse complement strand
CAGAGGCGCATAGAGCGCCTGCTGCGTGAGCTATGGCACCTTGCAGACCGAAAGGAAGGAGGAAGCCTCGCTGACGTTGGGTAACACTATTTTTGAGGCAACCCTCCCCGTTCGGTAACAGTTTCTATTGACGCATCACGCGGCGGCCGAGGCTAATGCCCGCTCGATTCGCACAGCCATGACCGTGTTTGCAGCAATCTATAACGAGATAGCTGTTTCGTTTGGCAAGAATCGAAACTCGCAGTCAGGTAGAAGGATTTCCTGTTACAAGGAAACACGCTCTCCTTCCCGCTGGAGGTCTTTGAAATTTATAAGCGGCGCTTGACAAGAACGAAACGGCGCATTGATCTTCCCCTCTCCTCTGACATAGAATCTGCAAGTCCCCGCATCACCGGTCCACAGGAGAGAGTCGAATGCCTACCCTACACATCCGCAAACCCCACGAAGCTCCTCCGCCTTCGCGGTCATCGAAAGCCGTCCGAGAGCAGCAGCAGAAGTACGACGAATTCGTCCGCAGAATCGATACGAATGATGTCGGAGACCTTGAGCTAGAACCGAACGAGAATGTCCGAAGCGTAAAGGTGCGTTTGCGCCGGGCATCTTCCCGCCTCGGCATGGATATCGACATTTGGGACGCCAACGGCCACGTATATTTCCGCCGCATAACCCGTCGCGGCCGTCCCCGCAAGCAGGCCTGAGCCTCGCGCTTAGTTAGACAGCAAGCGGCGCCGGCCCTCACTGGAGTCCGGCGCCGCCTTTGTCTCCGTTCCTGCGCGAACAGTCCCCCAGGACATCGACATGCTCATAGACATGCATGCTCACGTCATCCCGGAGAGCTTTCCGCCGGCCGCCGGCCGCGCCAGCGCCCGCCGCTGGCCCACCATGGACCATTTCGAGCCCGGCCGCGCCAACGTCATCATCGCCGGCGAGAACTTTCGCACCGTTCATAGCGGCAACTGGGACGCCGAACGCCGCCTGCGCGACATGGAAACATCCGGAGTGGACGCCGAGGTCATCTCGCCCCTGCCGGAACTGCTATCGTACTGGTTCACCGTCGAGGACGGTCTCGACTTCTGTCGCTTCCTCAACGAATGGATTGCCAAGTTCTGCGAGGCGGCGCCCGGCAAGTTCTACGGCCTGGGCGCGGTCCCTCTTCAGGACCCTGACTTGGCGGCGAAAGAGCTGGCCAGCGTGAAGTCAATGGGCCTGGTCGGCGTCGAGGTCGGTTCCAACGTCCTGGGGAAGTCTCTCGGAGAGGAGCGCTTTCTTGGCTTTTTCCATGAGGCAGCGCGCCTGGGTCTGGCCGTGTTCGTTCACGCCCTGCATCCCACGGTGGCCGGACGCATCGCGCCGGCGCTCCTCAATCCCATCGGCTTTCCCACGGATACGGCCCTGACGATCGCGTCGCTGATCGAGGGTGGCACGGCGGAGGCCTGCCCGGACCTGCGCATCGCCTTCAGCCACGGCGGCGGCGCGTTTCCGTTCATCCTCCCTCGTCTCGTCCACGCCTGGTCGGGCACCTGGAACGAGGAGCCACCGGACCCTGGCCATGCCCCGGTCCCGGACCTTCCACGCTCGCCGGCTGAATACGCCCGCCGCTTCTACTACGACACCCTCGTCTTCGACCGCCGCGCCATTCGTTATCTCGTCGACGTCATCGGGCCCGCGCGGCTGTTAATCGGCACGGACTACCCTTACATGGCTCGCGAGCGGCCGGTTGGCAAGACGCTGTTCGCCATGGGCCTGGACGAAGCGGCCGTGGAAGACATTTGCTGGCGCAACTGCCTCCGCTTTTTGGATGTGAGGGAGCCTTCCTAGTCCTCGCCCTATCCCGATAGTCACTCCTGGTGGGGCCATCAGGTTCGATGCGGAGGCGAGCCGCGTTTGGGAGCTCGGCCACGAAGCGGCCCAGGGATCCAATCACCTGCTAGGCCTCCAGCCTGCTGAGGCGCGGGGCGAAGCGGGCGTAGCGCCGCCAGCGATCGCCAAGCATTGACGTTTACGTAAGCTCTGCTATACTCTGCATCGATTCGGTGGAGACGGCAGCCATCTACCGGAACGCGCCCTCGAGGCGAAATCCGACGGGGATGGAGGCACAAGCAGGGTGGCAGTGGACTTCTCGAGCTTTCCCAAGTGCCAGAAGTGCAAGGTCGGCGATCTAGTGCCGTTGTCGGATTTCGGCAGCCAGGGCGCCGCGATTCACTACAAAGCGTGGGTATGCACGAACCCGGACTGCGGCTTCAACCTGAAGATCCGTAACGGCGACCTTTACGTGGACGAACCCATCTCCAGCGGCGCCGTCCACACGCCTCGCTACCGCTAGGTGCGCACTCCAGCACGTTGCTCCCCGGCAGGGTGTCGAAAAACTCGGATTACGAGCTGTCGTCTATTCCGTCCGCCTGGAGCGCAGATCTGAATCTGGGGGACGGCGCGCCCTGTCAGAAGGCACCTCCTTCTGGAACAGCTGCTTTCTGCGCCCTGCTACGGCTTTCCGATCGCCAGGTAGCGAAGGCCGGCCGCCTCCACGGCTGCGGGGTCAAAGAAGCGGCGGCCGTCCAAAACCGCCGCGCAGCCGCGGAAGCTGCGGAAGTCGATGCCCGCGTACTCCGGATGGCCAGCTTGAAGCACGATCGCGTCCACCGCAACGCTAGGGGGCAGCGTCGCCGGCTCCAGCCCCAACGCGCGCACCTCTGAGGCGCTGAACAGGGGATCGTGAACCAGGACCCGGGCATCGCGCCGGCGCAGGGCTTCGGCGACGAGCAACGTGCTGGACAACTCCGCCTCTTTGACGCCGCCCCGGTAAGCAAGCCCCAGGATCAGCACGGTCCGGCCGGCGAGGCCGTCTTCGAGCGCTTCCGCGAGCCGCCCCACCCCGTGCTCCGCCATCGAGTCATTAGTCTCGCGAGCCATGGAAACGAGCGGCAGGTCGGCCGCCTGCATGAGAAAGTAGGGATAGACAGGTATGCAGTGCCCACCGACGCCGAGGCCGGGATCATGGAGATGCGAGTACGGCTGGCTGTTGGCCGCGGCCGACGCCACCGCGAAGTCGACGCCCAGCTGCTCGGCCGCGCGCGCCAGCTCGTTCGCGAGGGCGATATTCACGTCCCGATAGACACTTTCGGCGAGCTTCGTGAACTCCGCCGTCTCCGCGTCGGGCAGCAGCAACACCTCGGCCTCGAGCATCGAGCTGTAAAAGCGCTTGGCCGCGGCGCCGCTTGCGGCGTCGACTCCGCCGACGAGTTTCGGATACGTGGCCAAGTCGCGGAAGACCGAACCGGAGGACACCCGCTCTGGGCTGTAGGCGAGGTGGAAGTCGCCTTCTCCCAGACCGGACCCGCCGCGCAGCAACCTACCGAAATGATGGCGCGTGGTCCCAACCGGCACCGTGGTCTCCAGCAGTACGAGCGTGCCGCGGCGCAGCCCGTGGGCGATGGCGCCCGCTGCCGCGTCCAATTGCCGGTAGTTGGGACGACCGGCGCTATCGATCCCCGCCCGCACGACCACCACCACGACGTCGCTCTCGGCGACGGCAGCGGCCGTGTTCGCGGTCGCGCGGAGGTTGCCCGCAGCGTGAGCCAGCCGCACCGCTTCGTCGAGCCCGGGCTCGCCCTTCACGGGGGACTCGCCCCGGCTGACCGCCTCGACCACTTCGGGGTCGATGTCGCAGCCCGTCACCTGCGCTCCCCGGCCCGCAAACAAGGCGGCGAGCGGAAGGCCGATCTTCCCAAGCCCGACGACGGCAACCCTCGTCATCAGCCCTTGAGCGGCGCCACCGGCCGTCCGGTCCTCGCCGATTGCGTTATCGCGTCGGCAATCGCGAGCGCGGCGAGCGCGTCTTCGTTGGCAACGGGCATCGGCTCCCGATTGCGCACGGCACCTAGGAAAGCCTTCAGTTCTTCGACCAGTTGCTCACGCGGTTCGATAGGTATGGGGCGCGCTTCCGGCGCGGCCTCGGCGCGGCCCAGGGACCATCCTTGCACCGGCCCCGTCCGCTCCGGAGGCATCTCCTGAAACTCCAGCGTCTGCGCCGCGTAGTCCAGGAAGAAGGAACCTCGCGTGCCGACGACAGTGAGGTCGCGGACGCGGCGCGGGAAGAGCCAGCTGACCTCCAGCGTGCCGATGGGAGCCGGCCCATCTCCGAGGGGAGCGAAGCGCAGGAGCGCGCTCACGGCGTTCTCCTGCGGCCGGACGACGCCGGAGTGCGCCGCCGCGAACACTTCCCACACGCGGGCACCGAGGACCCAGCGCATGGCATCGATTTCATGGACGGCGCTGTCGTGGACCACGTTCACGTCCCGGGGCGGCACGCGCGCCGCGGCCATGCGGCGCGCCGCTATGCTCAGCACTTGACCTGCCTCGCCGGCGAGGACCCGCCGCCTCAACTCCCTGAGGGCCGGATTGAATCGCTCGATGTGCCCTGCCATAAACGGCGCCCCGGCGGCCTCCGCCGCGGCGACCAAGCGGCAGCCCTCCGCGTAGGATGCAGCCAGCGGCTTCTCGACGAGGGCAGCGCAGCCGTTTTCGATGGCGGCGAGGCTGACCTCGACGTGCAGGGCGGCGGGCACGGCCACGATGACTGCGTCCAGGCGTTCGCGCCGCAACATCTCCCTGTAGTCGGCGTAGGCCGTCGTGCCGCGCGCCTTCGAGACCGCCTCCAGCCTGTCCGGATCGCTATCGCAGACGGCGGCCAGACGCGCGCCCTCCAATTCCGTCAGCACGCGGGCGTGGTTCGCTCCGAACCCGAGCCCCACGACGGCGACACCCAATTCTCGGGTCACGAGGTCCCGGCTCCCTGCGCTTCTCGAGCCCTGGCCCACGCGTTGACGCTCTCGACGATGCGGTCGAGGTCGGCTTGCGAAAGGCCAGGGTGGACAGGCAACGAGAGGACCTCGTTCGCCAGCTGCGTCGCGACCGGGAAGACCTCGCCTTCCGGGACGAAGGGCTGGAAAAGCGGTTGTGCGGGCAGGGGCTTTGGGTAGTAGACGGCGGCCTCGATTCCGGCGGCCCACAAGTGCTCGCGCAGTGCGTCGCGGCCCTGGGGGACGCGTACCGTGTACTGGTTCCAGACGTGTTCGCTGGCGGCGCGCGGCGCTTTGGGAGGCATTACTCCCACGAGGCGGGACGAAAGATAGGCGGCGTTCTCCCGCCGTTTGCGCGTCCACTCCTCCAGGCGCGCCAGCTGGCTCAGCGCCAGCGCGGCGCCGACCTCCGGCAGGCGGTAGTTGAAGCCGAGTTCGACGCTCTCGTATCGGCGCGCCTCCCCGTGGTTCCGCAGGCGGCGGATGCGTTCCGCCAGGACGGGATCATCCGTGGTGACGACGCCGCCTTCGCCCGCCGTGAGGTTCTTCGTGGCGTAGAGCGAGAAGCAGCCCGTCCCAAAGCTGCCGGCGCGGCGGCCCTCCGCCTCCGCCCCGTGGGCCTGGGCCGCGTCCTCGATCACGGCCAAGCCGTGGCGCTGGGCGATGGCGGTTAGCCGCTCCATGTCGCAGAGACGGCCGTAAAGATGCACCGGCAGCAGCGCCTTCGTCTTCGGGCCGATGACTGCTTCCGCCTGCGAAGGCTCCAGGTTGCCGTCTTCCCCCACGTCCACGAACACCGGCTTGGCGCCAACCGCGAGCACCATGCTGGCAGACGCCTGGAAGCTGAACGCCGGGACGATGACCTCGTCATCGGGGCCGATGCCGTGGGCAAGCAGCGCCAGGTGCAGCGCCGCCGTCCCGTTCGCAACGGCGACCGCGTAGCGCGTGCGCGAGACGTGGGAAGCGAACTCCTCCTCGAAGCGCTCGAGGACCGGCCCATTGGCCAACCACCCGGAGTCTAGGACTTCCAGCACCGCCCGCTTTTCCGCCGCTCCGATCTGCGGCTGGGCAATGCGGATCATGACGCCCCCTCGACAGCCGGCAAGAGATAGGTCTCGCCGCAGGCCGGACAAAGCCACGCCTCGCCTTCCCACTGGAGCCGATTGCCGCAGCGGCAGACGTAGCCGGCCAGGCGGGCAGGATTCCCCATCACCAGACCGTGATCGGGGACGCTGTGCGTAACCACCGCCCCCGCGCCCACCATCGCCCAGCGACCGATGGTCACTCCGGGCAGGACGACGCAGCCAGCGCCAATGGATGCGCCTTCCCTGACGAGCGTGGGCGTCACGGTCCAGTCGGCGTCCGTCATCGGCGCGCCGTCCGGCCGCACGGCGCGCGGCAGCTTGTCGTTCGTGAACGTCGCGTGGGGGCCGACGAAGACGCCGTCCTCGATGGTCACGCCGCGGTAGACGCTGACCCGATTCTGCAGCTTGACGCGATTGCCGATTTCCACGCCGGTGTCGATGTAGACGCCGTAGCCAAGGACGCAATCGCTGCCGATGCGCGCACCGGCCCTGACATGGGCGTGGTGCCAGATACGCGTACCGGCGCCAATCTCGGCGCCGGCTTCGACTTCAGCCGTTGGGTGGATCACGCTCAAGTATCTCGACGATGCGCTCCGCCGCCCGTCCATCACCGAACAGGGGCGGGGGATCCCCTTCCGGTCTCGGCCTGCGGACCGCCTCCAGGATGCGGTCGACATCGCTGCCTGCGAGGACGTCCCAGCCTGTCGGCAGGGTTTCAGGCCACTCGGAGTCCTCGCGCAGCGTAACACAGGGCACGGCGAGGAAGTAAGCCTCGCGGCGGACGCCGCCTGAGTCGCTGAGGATGGCGCGAGCATGCTGCTCCAGCGCCAGCATCTCCAGGTAACCCAAGGGCTCGCAGACGCGCACGTTGGCTGCGGGCTGGATGCCGGCGGCCTTCATCGCCGCCCGCGTGCGAGGATGCAGGGGCAAAACCACGGGGGCGTCCAGCTTCCCGAACGCCTCGAACAGCCGCCGCAGGACAGCGGCGTCATCGGTGTTTGCCGGGCGGTGGACCGTCGCCAAGTAATAGCGGCCTGCATCCACGCCGTGCGCCTTCAGCACGACCTCGGCCATGGCCTCAGCCGCCGGAAGCGCGGTCAGCAGCGAATCGTACATGAGGTCGCCAACCTGGTGGACGCCCGTTTCGATGCCTTCGCGCCTCAGACATTCGACAGCCTTCGCCGTCACGCAGAACAAGTAGCGCGAGACGTGATCGGTGAGGACGCGGTTGATTTCCTCCGGCATCGCCCGGTTGTAGCTACGAAACCCTGCTTCCACGTGGACAACCGGGATGGCGAGCTTGGCGGCGGCCAGCGCGCCGGCAAGGGTCGAATTCGTGTCGCCGTAGACGATGACGGCGTCTGGACGCCGCGCCTCCAGGACAGGCTCCAGCGCTTCCAGCATCCGTCCCGTCTGGACAGCGTGGCCCGCCGAGCCTACGCCGAGGTTGACGTCCGGCGCCGGAAGCCCCAGCTCCCGGAAGAAGACGTCCGACATGAGGTCGTCGTAGTGCTGGCCTGTGTGGACGAGCAGCTCCTCGTGATGGCGGCGCAGCGTGCGGCTGAGCACGGCCGCCTTCATGAACTGGGGCCTGGCGCCAACGACTGAGACGAATTTCATGCGCCCTCAGGTTGGCCGCGCACCCGCGCGCGGCCGCCTCGCAGGCTCGGGTTCACTCTGACGGCGCCTCCTCGCGCGCCTGAGCGTCCAGGAGCCCGGGACGGGGGACGGCACCGGATCCTGCCGCCTGGTCGAAGCGCGCGAGGGCATGGAGACGGCCGGCCAGGTTGCCCGTGCGCCGCCGGCGGTCGACTTCCAATTCGCGAATTCCGGCCCGCAGCTCGGCGCCGGAAAAGTACGCGTCGGAACGAGCGGCGAGGACGCGTGCATGCGAAGTCGGCTCGAGCCGCTCGTTCTCGCCCGTCAGCGATTCGCTGAGCTTTTCGCCGGGTCGCAGGCCCGTGTACACGATCTCAATGTCCTTGCCGGGCTCCATGCCGCGCGACCGGATCAGACGCTCCGCCAGCTCGGCGATGCGGACTTCCTCGCCCGTGTCGAGGAGGAAGATCTCTCCCCCGCGACAGAGCGCCGCGGCCTGGATGACCAGCCCCGCGACTTCATTGATCGTCAGGAAATAGCGGGCGACGCGCGGATCGGTCACGGAGACGGGCCCGCCGCCCTGGATCTGGCGGGAAAACAGCGCCAGCACCGTCCCGCGAGAATCGATCACGTTGGTCAGGCGCACCGCGCAGAACCGCGTCCGCCCCTTCGGCATCGAGCTGACGAGCAATTCCCCGATGCGCTTCGAGGCGCCGTAGACGCTCGTCGGGTTCACGGCCGTGTGGCTGGAGAGAAAAACGACCTCCTCCGCCTGCACCGACTGCGCGGCCTCGAAGATGTTCAGCGTCCCGAGGACGTTCGTCTCGAAGGCTTGGTCCGGGTTCTCTTCCATCATCGTCAGGTGCTTGTAGCCGGCGAGGTGGAAGACAACCTGCGGCCTCGAGGCCTCGAAGATGTCTTGCAGCTTCTGCTGGTCGGCGATGTTGCACAGCCACGGCTTAACGGGGCAGGAACCCTGCGCCTTCTGGATCATCTCCACCCGCAGCTCGTGGAGGCCGGTCTCGTTCGTATCCAGGAGATGAAGCGCCGCTGGGCCGAGCTCGAACACGCGCCGCGTCAGCTCGACGCCGATCGATCCGGCAGCACCCGTAATCAGGACCACGCGACCGGCGATGGCGGCGCGGCATTCTGTCTCGTTCACGTCCATCGGTTCCCGCGCCAGGAGGTCTTCCACGGTAATTTCGCGCATCTCTCCC
>DATMBD010000180.1:0-3716 GCA_035559355.1 Dehalococcoidia bacterium | reverse complement strand
GTAGTTGAAGGAGCCGGGCTCGTAGTCCTCGGCCTTGTTGGCGCCGCCGTGCAGAAACGCGGCGTGGACGGTGTCCATCTCGCCCTCCCAGCCCTGCATCCAGTTGCACGGCCGGTGGATGATCGTTATTCGGGCGATGTCCTTGTTAAGCAGCGTGTGTTCGATCTCCGGCAGAGGCGGCGGCACCTCCCGCGGCCCCATGTAGGCCCAGATGATGCCGTTGCGCTCGTACGTCGGGTACGCCTTTGCCCGCACCTTGTTCTTGAAGTTCGACTCCGCGGGCTCCGAGGGCATGTCGACGCACTGGCCGGTGGCGTCGAACTTCCAGCCGTGGTAGACGCAGCGCAGGCCTTCCTCCTCGTTGCGGCCGAAGAAGAGCGAGGCGCCGCGGTGGGGGCAGGCGTTCTGGATGAGGCCGACTTTGCCGGAGGTCATCCGGAAGCCGATGAGCTCCTCGCCCAGGAGCTTGACGCGAAGGGGCGGGCAGTCGGGGGCCGGCAGCTCGTCGGAGCGGATGGCCGGTATCCAGTACTGGCGCATCACGTTACCCATGGGGGTGCCCGGCCCCACGCGACACAGAATCTCGTTGTCTCCCTTGCTCAGCATCGGTCGCCTCTCTTCGCCGGCCGCGAATTCGCCCGTCGCGGCGTTACTTCGGTATCTTAACTATCCATGACTTGACTACAAGTAGCGCGTCGGCCAGATGATCGTCCTCCACATATGGGCCACGGGGCTGTTATCGAAGCCGAGCCCCTCCTCGGGCTGCCGGAAGTGCCGCCCGATGATGTCGTAGAAGTCCTCGATGTTGACCTTCGCGTTTGGATCGAAGGCGTAGACGTCGTTCACCGTGATCATGCGCGCCGTCATGTAATACGGGCTCTTCAGAGCGCGCTTGTACTCCTCTTCGATGTACGGCTCCGGTTTGAAGTCCTCACCGAAGAGGCGGATGTACATCTCTGGGTACGTGTAGCCCACCGATTCGTCGGGATAGAAGCGCAGCACCTGATGAGCGCGAATCGCCCAACTGACCTCCTCGTCCACGTAGGGCTTAACCAGCTGCTCCCCCCAGTAGCCGTGATCGCTGCGGATGAAGCCGACGACGCCGATGTCATGGAGCAAGCAGGCGAGGATCGTCTTCTCGTCACAGCCGTTTTTCTTCGCGAGGTTGGCGCTCTGGAGGAGATGGCTGTTGAAACCCCACCTGTACTTGAAGAAGTCGAGCAGAGTAGGCCGGGGCGGCATCTTCTGCAGGCGCGGGTCATCGCCCTGGAGAGCCTTCGCGCTCGGGTCGCTGGAGCCCGTGGCCACGGGGCCGCGGTCCGGCCGGCTGGGGTCGATCTCCCCAAGCTGATAGAGCACCGACTTCGCGATCCGGACGTTGAGCTCCCTGTGCATCTGCTCTTCGAGGGCGTCCACCTTCTCGGAAGCAGTCATGGGACGGTTAGTGTCCGTGGTCATCGCCAAGCTCCTTCCTCTCCCACGCTAGTCTCACCATCTGCCGGGGATGGTCTGGCAACATTATCGCCTTTCCCACAACATTACCTCGCTAAAGCTCCCCTCGGCTATCATGCCGAAGAAGTCAAAGCTTCGGGCGGTAGAGGCAGAGAGGAGGGCGGGCAGTGGCCGGCGAACTGACGGGCCAAGTCGTAATCGTCACTGGAGGGGGACGCGGCATCGGCAAGGCAATCGCCGAGGGCTTCGCCGCCGCCGGTGCCGCGGTCGCCATCACGGGCCGCTCGGCGAGCCACCTGGAGGAGACGGTGCGGGGCATCCGCGAAGGCGGCGGCAGGGCGCTTGCGTACGCCGCGGACGTTACGGACAAGGCGGCCGTTATCAGTCTGGTCGAGGAGACGGAGCGCCAACTCGGCCCCGTAGACGTCCTGGTGAACAACGCCGGCATCGAGGGCCCTCTCGGCCCCGTCTGGGAGATCGATACGGAAGCCTGGAAACGCTGCGTCGAGGTCAACCTCATCGGGCCGTTCATCTGCTCCCAGGCGGTGCTTCCCGGCATGGTCGCGCGTCGCCGGGGCCGGATCATCAACGTCGGCAGCGGTGGCGGTCTGTGGGCCGTCCCTTATGACACCGGCTACTCGACCACCAAAGCAGCCCTCATCCGCCTCACCGAGGGCATTGCGATCGAGTGCGAGCCCTTCAACGTCTACACGTGGGTCATCCACCCGGGCGTCGTCCACACCGGCATGTCCGATTACGTGATGGGGACGGAAGCCGGCCGGAAGTGGCTGCCGGCCTACAGCGAAGCGCTGGAGCGGGGCAGGACGCCCGTCGAATGGGCGTCAGAGCTGTGTCTCTTCCTCGCCTCCGGCGCCGCTGACGGCCTCTCCGGCTGCTTCCTCAGCGTCAACGACGACTACCGCGCCCTGGCCGCGCGCGCAAAGGAAATCAAGGAAGGCGACATGTACACGTTGCGCCTCAAGACCCACCCGACGCAGCGGCCGCCGAGGCCATTCCAGCGCACCTGACTGCCGCGCAATCCGCGTCACTCTCCCAAAATTCGGCGTGGCAAGCTGCTTACGCAGGAGCGGCTACGGCTTGCAACCACGTATCGAAATCGCGAAAACCCGTTGCAGGTCAAAAGGAGCGCCCCTATAGTCGTATTGCTTCTTCTGATTCAATAAAACCAAACGCATTGGTCGGGAATCGAAGTAAGTTGCATCGGAACTTGAAGTGGAAGTTGCTCCGGCTGTCTCGCTTGCCTAATACGCCGATGCAAGCGCTGAACACGCATCCATATGCCCCGCGTACCGATAGCGGAGAGGCGAACCGATGGCTTTGTCGCAAGGGGCAAGCGACTCCGGCGGCCCGTCATTCGATCCCTGGGAGGCGCTCGACGGCCTCCCGGCGATGGTGGCTGTCGCCACTGCGTCCGGTGCGCTCGTCTTCGTCAACAAGCGCGTAGAGTCGTTCACTGGACGCAGCCGCCAGGAACTCGTCGAGAGCGGCTGGGTACGAGTGGTTCACCCCAGCGACCTGTCTCGCGCTATAGGCAATTTGGGCCAAATCCTCGATTCCCGCGAACCGGCGCACGCCGAACTGAGGCTGCGCAGGGCGGACGGCGCCTTCGTCTGGCACAACGTCTGCGTGGAGGCCTTTCCTTCTGAAGCCCAGGAACCCCAACTCGTGAAAGCCGTCGCCGTCGACTGTCAGCGCCTTCACGAGGAGCTCGATTCTCTGCGCGCCGCCCGGCAACAAGCCGCCGAGCTATCCGGGTTACGCTTTCTCGCCCTCCAGGACGTATCCACGCCGTTGCTGCTGGAAATGGCAGTCCAGGCGCTCGCAACAGGCCTTTCGGCTACCCTGGTCGTCGCCCTGCGCAGCGACGGCGATGGCGGCAGCGCGGTCCTGGAGTCCGCTTTCGGCGCTCCTCCTGAATTTCAACGATCGGCCCGCGTCGAACTCGCCCGCGATGGCCACTTCGCCTTCTGCCTCGCGCAGCCGCCCCGCGAGGTTGTGGCCGTCTATGACCTGGAGCGCGACTTCCGGTTCGCTCCGGACCGCATCCTCGCACAGCACAAGGCGAAGAGCGGGCTGACCATCGTCGTCCAGACTGCTGAAGGTCCGTGGGGCCTGCTGGGGGTTTTCTCGCAGGCACGCCGCCCCTTCTCCGAAAGCGACGCGAAGTTTCTCATCGCGGTCGCCGACACGCTCAGCTGCGCCCTGGACCGCGAACGGCGGCTTTCGCATTTGGCAGGCACCGC
>DATMBD010000179.1:0-4048 GCA_035559355.1 Dehalococcoidia bacterium | reverse complement strand
TGCGAGCGGCGACTTCGCGATCACTGCCGAAGTCGTCCCACCGCGGGGCGCCACCCTGAGCGGCATCCGCCGCATCGCCACCCACCTGAAGGACTGGATCGATGCGGCCAACATCACCGACGGCCAGGGCGCGGTCACGCGGATGTCCAGCTGGGCCGGCAGCCTCGGCCTCATGCAGGCGGACGTGGAGCCGGTGATGCAGTTCTCCTGCCGCGACCGCAACCGCATCGCCCTTCAGGCGGACCTCCTAGGAGCCTCAGCCGTCGGAATCCCGAACATCCTCTGCCTTACGGGCGACCATCCGCGCTTTGGAGACCACCCGGACGCCAAACCCGTGTTCGACATGGACTCCATCCAGTTGGTGTGGACGGCGCGCACTCTGCGGGAGGAGAAGCGGCTGCTCTCCGGCCAGCAGCTGTCGGTGGCGCCGCGCTGGTTCATCGGCGCCGTCGAGAACCCCTCAGCCGCGCCGCAACGCTTCCGGGCCGAACGCGTCGGCAAGAAGATCGCGGCCGGGGCGCAGTTCATCCAGACGCAGTTCGTCTTCGACGTGCCGATCGTCGAGCGCTGGATGCAGCAAGTCCGCGATTTGGGGCTGGATAAGCGCTGCTGGTTTCTGTGCGGCGTTGGGCCTCTCCGCAACCGGCGGGTGCTCCAGTTCCTGCAGGCCCTGCCCGGGGTGTACATTCCAGACCACGTCGTGCAGCGCATGCTCAGCGTCCCGGAGGACCAGATGGCGAACGAGGCCCTGGAGCTCTGCTCCGAGACGATTCAGCAGCTACGGGAGATCCCGGGCATCAACGGCGTCCACATCATCGCCTCCGGCTGGGACGACTTCATCCCAGAGGTGCTGACACGAGCCGGCATCGGCCGGCGCAAGCCGTTGGAACCCGCGTTCGAAGGTGAGTCGGCAGCCGCGGCGCAGCCCGCCCGCCCCGGCTCCGGCGCAGGCAGTGGAGGGCAGCCAGGTGCACATTGAGGTCCGGGCTACAGACAGGCTTCGCGGCAAGAACCCGGTGGACATCGGTCCGGTGCTCGACGCCATGACCCAGGCGGTGCGGGATAGCAGCCTCGACCTCGGCAGGCTCCGCGTGGTGTGCGACTGGGTGCAGTACCGCCAGAACTTCCGCAACCTCATCGACGTACGGAAGATCATGCCCTCGGCGCTCGAAGGACCGGACGGCCGCGAGTCCTACGAGATCGCCATCGATTTACGGCGAACGGCCGGCGTCGATGACCTAAAGGCCGAGTTCAGCAAGGCGATAGCCCGGCTCGAGTCCGGCGTTGACGGCCTGGGGCAATACCTGGAGGAATGGCGGCCTGGCAGCCGCAGCGTCATCTGGGACTTCAACGGCCTCTATTGGAACGCGCTGGGCCTCTGGGAGCAGTCGACGGGGCGCGAGTACGAACAGGCGCTGCCGGGCGGGGAGAGCGATGCCCGCAACCGCGATGCTGCCCGCGAGCTCATCTTGGAGCTGTTCAAGATTTGGGATTCGCTGGCGGAGCGCAAGGCCTTGCCGGAGGACCTCCACGTCCTCGAACTGGGCGTCGGTAATGGCAACCAGGCAAAGGTCTTCCTGGACGAGTTCCTGGTCCTCGATCGCGAGCGCCACGCCGATTACTATCGCCGCCTGCACTACCTCATGGCGGACTACTCCCCGCACGTCCTCGAGCGCGCGAGAGAGAACGTCAAGGAACACGCTACCCGCTGCAGCAGCCTGGTCCTCGACGCCCGCGTCCCCACGCAGACGTTGGGATTCCTCCGCTCCAAGGCGTTTCTCATCTACATCTCCAACGTCTACGACAACCTGCCCACGGACGAAATCGTGCGCATCGGCGGGCATCTCTACACGGTCGAGGTGAGGGCTTACATCCCCCAGGCGGAAAGCGAAACCATCGCCGCCGGCCTGCGCCTGAAGCCCCAGGATCTGCCCGACCTCGTAAGCCGGCTCCTGCAGCTGGGGCCCGATCTATTGGCGACCGCTTCGCCGGACCTCTTCCCGGGCGGCGCCATGGACGCCGTGGCCTTCTGGCGGGCCGTCTGGGACGCCGTCAAGCTCGAGGAGCGCTACGTGCCGATCGAGGCGCTGGACGCCTACCGCCTGGCCGACGGTATAAGGGGCGAAATCCTCCGCCCCATCGTGGAGGCCAACGGCGACGTGCGCATGCACGTCAGCAACGGTGCCGCTGCCAGCTTCGTAGACTCGCTGCCGCTCTTGCACCCGTTCGGGCTGCTCCAGTGCCACGACATCTTCGTCACGGACATCTCCCAATACGAACGCAGCTTCCGCGGCCCTGGCAAGTACGATGGTTCCGTGGTCAACTGGATCAACGGCCCCCTGCTGGCCGCCATTGGCCGCCGGCAAGGCTACGACGTCGAGTACGAAGCCTTCACGCACAGGGCGGGGTCGAACATTATTACCTTGACAGCGAGAGTGCAGGAGTGACGAGCGTGGCTACGGAGAGGACGGCGACCCGAAAGAAGGCGGCGCCCGCGCCGGCATCCAACGGCAGAGGGCAGCTCGTCGCGCCCCTGGCGACTTCGGTGGTTGGCTCCTATTCCGTCCCCGAATGGCTGGAGCGCCTCAAGACCGACTACTACCAGCGCCGGATCAGCGGCGCCTACTTGCGCGAAATCCACGAGGTCGCGATCAAGGCCGCCCTCAAGGATCAGGAGACCGCAGGCGTCGACATCGTCTCCGACGGCGAGCTGCGCCGCGACAACGACATCGACTATTTCCTCGCGCGCATGCCCGGCGTCGAAATCACGCAACTCGCCAAGGCCTTTTACTCCGACTACTACGACGCCGTGGTCAGGCACCCGATTCCGGAGCCTGAGGAATCGGAGAAGGGGGCCCTCGGCCTCGTGGACGACTTCCTGTTCACGAAGGAATACACGGACCGGCCGATCAAGTTCTCGTTCACGGGGCCGTTCTCGCTCTCGCGGCGCGTGCGCAACGAGTACTACAAGGACGAGGCCGACTTGGTCATGGCCTTCGCGCGCGTGCTGCGCCGAGAGGCAGCGGAGCTATCGAAAGCCGGCGTCACGATCATCCAGATCGACGAGCCTTACCTGGCCGGCTATCCGGACCAAGTGAAGCTGGCCGTCAAGGCGTTCAACACCGTGTTCGAGGCCGTGGACCCGGCGAAGACCGTCCGCGCCGTCCACGTCTGCTACGGCAACCGCAACCTGCGGCCGCTCTGGGAAGGACATTACGACTTCCTCTTCCCCAGCATCATCAGCGCCGAGATCGACCAGCTCGTCCTGGAGTTCGCGCGCAAAGGCTACGACGACCTGCAGCTGTTCAAGCGCTACCCCAAGTGCCCGTTCTCGCTGGGCCTGGGCGTGATCAACGTCAAGAGCACGGAGCTGGAGACGCCGGACCTCGTCGCCAACCGTATCCGCCAGGCGCTGCGGGTGCTGCCGCCCGAACGCCTGATGGTCAACCCGGACTGCGGCCTCCGCAACCTGCCGAGCGAGGTTGCGCGCGCCAAGCTCCGCGCCCTCACCGAGGGGACGGCAGCGGTACGCAAGGAAGTGCTCCCCTAGCAGCCTCCTGCTGCGTAGCGTTTGGCGAAAACTCGGCAGACTGCTCGCGTCGCCGACTAGCTCGGTTCTACACCAATCAGTCTGGAAACAGTTTAGGACCCTTAGCAAAAAGGTTCTGTCGTTCCTGTAGCCGCAGGCCCCGTTTCAGACTTTGGCACGGTTGGGCCTCCCCTCGACCATGGCGCCCCGCGGATTGGCGGCGGTTTCACGCCCTGAGGGGTCTCCCGGCTTCAGCCCCGTCGGGCGGTGCGGTAGGGGCAGACGATCTGAGACTGCAACCCCGCCCCACCCCCCGAAAGATGCAGCGGCCGCGGCCGACGTGGGATCATGGGTAGCGTCGTCAGAACCCCGCCAACCTCAACTGCGGCAGGAGCCCAGCCATGACCGAAGCAACGACAGCGACCGCGAAGCGACTTTCGGCGGAGGAGCTACGACTCATGGACGCCTGGTGGCGGGCGGCCAACTACCTCTCCGTCGGCCAGATCTATCTCCTAGACA
>DATMBD010000178.1:0-2120 GCA_035559355.1 Dehalococcoidia bacterium | reverse complement strand
TGCCGAAGAGAAGGGCTACTTCGCCGAAGAAGGCCTCGACTACGAGTTCGTGCGGCCGGCGCGGATCGGCCGCGAGGCGATCGGCGAAGCGAGCGTCAGGTCCGCGGACGGAGCGCCCGGTCAGGTGCTGCACGGCGCCTTCGAATCGATGGAGGCCGGCCGCGCCTGCGAAGTCAGCTCCGCCTGCCATTGGGCGGTGAATATGGCGTCTTCGGCCCAACATGGCATGATGTGGGGCCACGCCTACAGCGTGACGCCGGCGGGGATCTACGTCCCGCCGGAATCGCCGGTCAAACACCCCGACCAGCTGCGAGAGATTGAAATCGGGGTGGGTTATCACTCCGGCAGCCACTTCTCGGCCCTCCAGGCCCTCGAACCCTTCATTCCGCCGCAGGAAGCGAAGCTGCGGTTCATCGGCAGCCCCCAGGAGCGCCTCGATATGCTGGTCAACCGCGAGTTCGGTGCGGCCAACGTCTTCGGCATCCAGCGCGAAATCGTGGAACAGCTGGGCTTCCGGCGCGTGCTGGACACGACGTTCATGATCGGCTTCCTGATCAGCGGCGACGCCACCGTGGAGGACTGCGAGAAGTACTTCAATGCCCTCCGGAAGGCCCAGCGCGATATCGACGTGGAGCCGGAGCGCTACAAGCACTACTTCCTCCAGGACATCCCGGAGAAATACCGCGAGATGGTGGACGTGCGCGCCTTCGGCGTCTGCGAACGGATCGTGTTCGAACCCTATACGCGGGAGATCTACGAGCGCACGCACCGCTGGATGGTGGACCTGCAGATTTTCCCGGAGACGCAGCTGGGTCAGGCGGACTACGAGAAGGCCGTCCTGGTGTAGGGGCTGGAAGCGGGCAATCGGGCAATCGGGCAATCAGGCAATCAGGCAGAATGCTGCGGCTCACGTCCGCCCAACCGCCCGATTGCCCGCGTGCCGCCTGCCGCCACCCCTCAGGCTGACCTTGATGCCGTCCAAGGCGCGAGCCTACCACGAGGCGACGAAGCTGTTCGCCGGCGATGCCGCGCCACGCCGGGTGGAGGCGGCGCTGGTGCCCAAGCCGTACAAGCGCTACCTGGACGTCCCGTCCCTGGCACCGCCCGCTTGGCTTGCATCGTTGCTCCGCTACTCCGCGGGCATAATCCGCCGCAGCCGGATCGGCGGCCGGGAACTGTCGTTCCGCGCGGCCTCATGCACGGGCGCCGCCTATCACATCGAGGTCTACGCCGTCGGCGGCGGGGTCGATGGCCTGGAGGCCGGCGTCTACCACTGGGACGTCCTCGAGGAGCGACTCAAGACCCTCCGGCCGGGCGACCACCGGCCGAACCTCGCCGCGGCGCTGGCGTTACGCAGCCCGGACGCAGGCGTCTATTTGGTCCTTACGAGCACGTTCTGGCGCAACGCCTGGCGCTATGAGGAGCGCGCTTACCGGCACGCCTTCTGGGACGCGGGAACGATCGTCGCCAATCTCCTCGCCCTCAGCCAGGCGCGTGGCCTGCGTCCGCGGCTATACGTCGCCTTCGTGGACGAGGCCGTGAACGGCCTGCTCGGCCTGGACGCCCGGCTCGAGGCGGCCGTCTGCGTCGTCTCCCTGGGCCAGGGGATGGCGACGGGCCCGGAGCTGCCGGCCGGGCCGATTTCGCCCCGCGCCGAGCCGATTTCCCGGGCCGAAATCGAATATCCGCTCATCTGGCGCACTCACGAGGCGACGTCTCTGGCTGATGCCGGCGCAGTGACGGCCTGGCGGAAGGCGGCACCGGCCGCGGTGGACGCGCCTTTGATCGCAACCGATGAGGGGCTGGAAGCAGTCATCGAGCGGCGCGTCTCGACGCGGCGGTTCAGGAACGTCCCTTTGAGCCGCAGCGAATTCGACCGCCTGGTTACGACGGCAGAGGCGCCGCTGGAGGCGGACTTTCGCCGCCTGACGAAACTCCAGGCGCTCGTCCACGCCGTGGAAGGGCTGGCGCCGGGCGTCTATGACGTTGCCGCCGGCGAGCCAGTCCTCCGCCGGGCGGGGACCTTGCGAAAGGAGGCCGCGCACGCGGCGCTCGACCAGGCAGCGGCCGGGGATGCCGCCGTCGACTTCTATTTCGTCGCCGACCTGGACGCGGTGCTG
>DATMBD010000177.1:0-8341 GCA_035559355.1 Dehalococcoidia bacterium | reverse complement strand
CGCCGCGGGCAGCCGACGGCGAGACGTTGATCATGGAGCTGGACGCTGGAGCGGAAGCACTGGCGGACACCCCGGCGCTGATCGCCGTCCACAGGAGGCCGGACGAAGCCGATGTTGCCTTGGCCAAGTCCCTCGGCAACCGCCTTGTCGGCTCGATAGCCGTGGCTGTCGATCCGGCGGCCGTGGAGGCCGTGGCGCGGGAACTCACCGATGGCGGACTCCGCCCCTTGGCGATCCTGCCTGAGGACCTTACGCTCGCCGCCCCAAGCGTCGGGGAAATCGGCGCCGCCTTGAACGCCAAGGTTCTCTATGACGGAGACAACGCGGACGAGGTTGTCCAGGACATCGTCATCGCGCCGGTGTACGCAGACCCGGCCCGACCTCACTTTCACCGATTCGACTCGAAGGCGATCCTGGCGCCGTTCAACAAGACCGACCTTCACCTCGCGGCCCTCGAAGCGGGCGCCGCCTGCCTGGTGATCACTGGCGGGCGTGACCCCAGCCCTTACGTCATCGACCGGGCGCAACACGAGCCGACGACGATCTTGCTCTCGCGCCGCGACACGCCGGGGACGGTGAACGCCCTGGCGGACGTTTGGACGGCCACCCGCTTCCGGGGGGAGCGCAAGGCAGAGGCCGCGTACGCCTGCCTGAAAAGTCGCCTCGATTTCGCCAGTCTGGCGCGAAAGCTCAGCGCTTAGCAGACGCGGCAATTGGCCCAAGGTTCGACCCGCAGCTTTGGCCTTGGCTACGGGGATTGACCCCCAGCGTTGCTTCATGCTGTGAGCGGTCGGTTCCGGCTCTTTGGACGGCCCGTTTAGGGCGGGCTAACGGCGAGCGGCGCGCGGCCGGCTTGGAGGCTCCGCTGGTTGGGGCGCCGCCCTCCGCCGGGGCGGAAGCATGTCGCCCGCGTCCGCCGGCGCCGCCGTCTGAAGCGGCTGCGCCCTCGCGGGCACGCGTTCCACGGCGCAGTAGGGGCAGGCAGCCCAGCTGGTGCGCACGGCGCGACCGCAGTTGCGGCACGGCTCGCGCAGCGTGGTGCGGCAGTACGGGCAAACCACGAAGTCGTCCTCGATGGGCCGTCGGCAGCTTTGACAGGCGTTCGCCGTCAGCTGCAGCTCGTGGAGGATGGCTTCGGCCTCGAGCGAGCGCTCGTAGGCGTCCGACATCGTGCTCTGGGGCCGGATCACGAGATAGACGATCAGTCCCGGGAGGTTGAAGACGGCGACCAGGACCACGGCAATCAGCTGAGACGTCTGGTCGGTCGTGCGCGCGCGAATATCGCGGTAGACCCAGACGATGGCGCTTAGCCAAAGGACCAGACCATAAGCGAGGAGAATTAGGGCAACGAGCCTGAGCGCCGACCCGAGGTCGCCTTCGGGCCAGCTGATGAGGAATGGGGTCATGTCACCTTCCGGGGGCCGAGCATCGCGAGGATTGTAGCACGGCCTTCATGACATAAACCGCCCCGTCGCTGTCTTGGCGACGCGGGAGACCGCGCCGGAACCGCACCTTCACCAACCCTGCCCGCGCTTGGCCAACCAGTCACTTGCGCTGCAGCTAGGCAGGCGTCGCCACGACGAAGTCCGGCCTCGGAGCGTCGCCGACCATGAAGTTGTCCAGCAGCACCTCGCCGGATGCGGTGTCGAGAACCGCGTAAGAAAGGCGCCTGCCGTTGGCGTGGTCGCGAGCCTCGCCGGCCGAGCCGGGATTGATGACCAACGTCCGTCCCACGCGCTCCACCATCTGCGCGTGCGTGTGCCCCAGGATGACGTAGTCGGCCTCGATCTCCGCCAGGCGTCTGAGCTCGCGGCTGCCTGGGAACACGTACGTGTCGTACGGCTCGAAGGGGCTGCCGTGGACCATCAGCAGCCGGCGGCCGCCAATCTTCGTCTCGATCCGCATCGGCTGCGACGCCACGTAGGCCAGGTTGTCGGCACGCACGCTTGCCGCGGAGCGCGCCCTGATGCCCAGCGGTCCCAGGAACGTCGCCTCGTGGTTGCCGAGCACGTATCGCGCCTTGCGCTCCCGTAGCAACTCCGCGACCTCGTTGCTGAACCGGTACTCGTAAAACGCGTCGCCGGCGCAGAGGAGTTCGTCCACGGGCCCCATCCGCGCTAAAGCCAGGCGCAAGGCGTCGGCGTTGCAGTGGATGTCGGACACGATGCCTAGCCGCATGCTTGGCCTTCCCCCGGCGGCTTCCCCACAGATAAGCGCCGGTACACGCATGGCGAGCACGAACGCCCCCGCAGGGTCCGCAGACGCACTCCGGCCGCCCTTGCAGGGGCCGACTCCTCGCCCGGAACGGCAGGGCCGTCCGGGCAAGGGCCCGGCCGGGGAACGGTACGAAGCGTCAGGTTCGCGTCACTTCCGGGGCCGCGACGGCCTCCGCTTCGAAACGTTCGCGCAGGTCGCGCGTTGCCTCCCACCAGTCCACGTTCCGAGGCAGGATTACCTGCCCCGAGCGCTGATGGTAGGCCTTCGGATTATCGACGCCCGGCGGCGTGATGCCGTGGTCTCGCAGTGCTTTGACGGCCTGCAGGTAACGCCGGCGCGTGCGGATGATCATCTGGTCCGTCGTCCCCAGGTGCTCGTTCGTCCGGTCCATGATCGGGCCCATGGTCTCGGTCATCGCCATGTCCTGTTGGCGGATGCCGCGGATGCCCGTGTAGCTATCGCCGCGCTTCTGCTCCTCGCGGTCGATGAGGAAGTCGTTCTGGAGGTTCTGCTTGATCCGGAAGCGTTCGAACCAACCCGTGCCGTTGGGGATGTACTCCCGGCCCAGCATTCCCTGCGACTGCACCTCAGGCGGCCGGATGCCAATGCCCCACTCCAGCGTGTTGTAGTCGTCCATGGGCACGTAAGCGAGGAAGCGGGCGTCCTCGCCGAGCACGCTCGCACCTGGAGGCATGGCGAAAAACGGAAACAGAAGGTGGCCGATACGCCAGTAGTAGGTATCTTCCTCTGCGGGCCGGTACATGCCATAGGACGTGCCGAACTCGGTCTCGCGCACGCTGAACTTGCCATCGCGCGACCTGGCCGTGTAATAGGCGAACGTGCCCGGCTCGGCTTTGACCATACGGTTCGGCGAGCTGTGGAGGAAGGCGGCGTGGATGGTGTCCAGCTCCCCCTCGATGCCCTGCAGCCAGTTGTTGGCGCGATAGAGCACGGAGACGCTGTAGTTCTCGGAGCGCATGTTGCCTTCGAGCTCCGGTAGAGGCGGCGGGACTTCGCGCGGCCCCATGTACGTCCAGATGACGCCGTTCCGCTCGACGCAGGGGTAGGCGCGGGCGCGGACCTTGTTCTTGAAGTTGCTTTCCGCCGGCTCCGACGGCATGTCAACGCAAGCGCCGGTGATGTCGAACTTCCAGCCGTGGTAGACGCAGCGCAGCCCTTCCTCCTCGTTGCGGCCGAAGAAGAGCGAGGCGCCGCGGTGGGGGCAGGCGTTCTGGATGAGACCCACCTTGCCGGACGTCGTCCTGAAGCCGATTAGCTCCTCGCCCAGGAGCTTGACCCGAAGCGGCGGGCAGTCCGGCGTTGGCAGCTCGTCCGAGCGAATGGCCGGTATCCAGTACTGGCGCATGAACTCGCCCATTGGCGTCCCCGGCCCAACGCGACACAGCAGCTCGTTGTCTTCCTGGCTCAGCATGGCCTTCTCCTCGCCTGACCTGAAACTAAGGAACGCAGCACTTACCTGTACGCCACAGCATAACCCTTACGCAAGCGTCTTTGGGAGCATCCGGAAGTCGAAGGTGAGCAGACGGCGCTGCGAAGCCCTCACAGCCCCGCTACTCGACCGTCACGACCTTCGCCAGGTTGCGCGGCTTATCGACGTCACAGCCACGGGCCTTGGCCATGTGGTAGGCGAGAAGCTGCATCGGCACGGCCGTGACCAGCGGCTGCAACAGCGGCGGCGCATCCGGCAGGTAGAGCACGTCCCGCGCCTTCTCGATCACCGCCTCGTCGCCCTCGGTCGCGATGGCGATCACGATTCCGTCCCGCGCCCGCACCTCTTCGATGTTGTTGAGCATCTTCGTGTAGTGCTCGTCGCGCACGGCGATAGCCACTACCGGCATGCGTTCGTCAATCAGGGCTATGGGGCCGTGTTTCATTTCGGCCGCGGCGTAGCCCTCGGCGTGGATGTAGCTTACTTCCTTGAGCTTCAGGGCCCCCTCCATCGCCATCGGATACTGCAAGCCGCGACCGAGGAAAAGGAAGTGCTCGCAGTCCGCATAGCGGCGGGCGACTTCGGCAGTCTTTTCGTCGAGTTTCAGCGCTTCGCCGACCAGCTGCGGCATACGCGCGAGATCGTCCAGGGCCGCCGCGAGCGCTTCATCGTCCAGAAAGCCGCGACGGTGACCGAGGTGGCAGGCAAGGAGGTACAGGGCCACCAGCGACCCCACGTAGGTTTTGGTCGAGGCCACGGCCACTTCCGGGCCGCAGCGCATATAGACGGTGCCGTCGCCGATGCGGGTGGCCTGTGCCCCTGGGGTGTTGCAGACGGCAACGAGCCTGGCGCCCCGCCTTTTCGCCTCGTGCATCGCCCCCAGCGTATCGACGCTCTCGCCGGACTGGCTGAGGGCCACGACCAGCGTCGAGGAGTCGAGGACAGGCTGTCGGTAGCGATATTCGGAGGCGTTATCGACCTCTGCCGGGAGGCCGGCCAATCGCTCCATGTACGCCCTGCCGATGCCGCAGGCATTCCAACTGGTGCCCATGCCAATCAGAACCACCCGCCGAAGGCCGGCGATGTCAGCCGCGTTGAGGCCGAGGTCCGGGAGGTGGACGGACGGCGGCTCGAACTCCACGGCGCCGCGCAGGGTATTGAGGACGGCCTCAGGCTGCTCCGCGATCTCCTTCGCCATGTAGTCCGCGTAGGCTCCTTTTCCCGCGACGAAGGATCCCGCTGTCAGCCGCACCGGCCGGCGCTCCAGAGGTTCGCCGCTGATGCGGCTGTAGCTCGCACCGTCCGCCGTCACGCGGGCCATGTCGCCGTCGTCGAGGAACACGACGCGGTCCGTGTGCGTCAGCACGGCCGGCAGGTCGCTGGCCACGAACATCTCGCCCTCTCCGTGGCCGATGACGACGCCGCCCGCGTTAGCCACCCGCGCGGCGACGATCACGCCCGGCTCCTGGCGGCGCATCGCCAGGACCGCCGCCGCGCCCTCGATCCGCCGCATGGCCGCTCGCGTCGCGCTCTCCAGGTCGTGCCCCTGCTCCAAAAGCTCGGAGATCAGGTGCGGGATAACCTCCGTGTCAGTCTCGGAGACGAAAGTATGTCCATTCGCGGCAAGGTCTTCCCGGAGCTTGCGATAGTTCTCGACGATGCCGTTGTGAATGACGACCACGTCCCCCGTGCGGTCGCTGTGAGGATGAGCGTTGAGTTGGGACGGCTTGCCGTGCGTAGCCCAGCGCGTATGACCGATGCCCGTGCGTCCCGGAGGCAGACCCTCCCTCTTCAGGGCAGCCTGCAGCTGGGCCAACCGGCCCGCGTCCTTGACGACGCTCAGCCTGCCGTCATCGGCCAGCACCGCGATGCCGGCGCTGTCATAGCCCCGATACTCCAGCTGGGCAAGGCCATCCAGCACGATGCCCGCGGCCTCGCGTTGCCCAACGTAGCCAACAATTCCGCACATGCAGTCCTCCCAGCGGGGGTCGGGACCTGCCGGAGACAATGCGGCGGCAGGCCGCGTCAGCCGCGGCTCTTGCGAAGAGGAATGGTTGGACTGCCTTTTACCTGCGCGACTGCGATTGTGCCGCGCGCACTCCGAAGCGGTTTTGTCGGGCGCTCTCGCGTCCCGTTTTGTCCACCCCGTTACGACCGTGCCCGCCGAGGGGCTCCCCGCCGAGTCTTTCGAACAGCCCCTACCTCGTCATCCTTCCGCCGTGAGCGTCAGGACCAGGCGCTTGCTCTGGAGGCAGTCCTCATCCTCCTTCCGAATTTTGCTGGCGTCACTATAGCATCCGCCGCAAGCGCATGAACTGGAGACAGCGGCGGGGCCGAACACGCCTGAAGCGCCGTCGCGCGAAGAAGATAGAGGCTTGTTAGCCGAATGGCGTTAACCTCGCGGCCTGGCCTGCGCCCTAATCGCAGCCGGCCCTGCTGATGCTTCCGCACCCTCCACGCTACCGGATTCGCGCGGCGTGCTCTTGTCCCGCGCCGCCCCTTCTCTGAGGACGGTCGAGCATGACCTCAGGAGCTTCCGAAACGATACGAGGATTTGATGCCCGGCGTGGGGCTTCGTCAGGCTCCCGCCAGTTCCTCGAGCCGGCGAACGACCTCGTCGATTGCGAAATCGGGCGTGGAAGCGCCGGCCGTCACGCCCACCCGTTCGCGGCCTACGAGCCACGCCCGCTCGATCTCATCCGCCGTCTCGATGTGGTGCGTCTCGACACCGCATTCCCTGGAGACAACCGCGAGGTGGCGCGTGTTGGCGCTGTCCCTCCCCCCCACGACGATCATGAGATCCACCTGGCCCGCGAGGTGCATTGTCGCAGCCTGCTGAGCCGTCGTCGCATGGCAGAGGGTGTTGAGGACCCGGAGCTCGGAGATGCGGTCCATGTTGACCTCCAGGAGCCTCTTCACGAAGGACGCGAACCGAGCCTCCACTTCGGTGGTCTGGGAGAGCACGCCTACGCGGGAAGGGAATGATTCCGGCAGCTCCGTAACGTCCTCTTCGGACGCCCAGACAAGCACGTGGCCCCTGGCCCAACCGCGAACGCCGCGCACCTCTTTGTGGTCAGGGTCGCCGAAGATGACCACGGCGAACCCCTCCTCCGACAGGCGCTTTGCCCACTGCTGGGAACGGGTCACGATCGGGCAGGTGGTATCGACGATCTCGACTCCTCTCGCCTCGAGGTCTTCGATGACCTTCTCGCTCACCCCGTGAGCCGTGATCGCGACCGGCCGGCCGCCGGCGTCCTTCACGTCAGAAATGACCTCCAGGCCTTCGGCGCGAAGCTTCTGGACGACCTGCGGATTGTGGACAACGGAGCCAAGGCTCACCATGGGCCCGCGCTGCTGCACTGCCTCCTCCATCATCTCGACGGCGCGGCGCACGCCGAAGCAGAAGCCCATTTCGCTCGCGCGGATGATCTGCATCGGTCACTCCTCGAGGCCGGGAGCGTGGCCGGCCCCTGTGGTCACGTACCCATAATAGCCGCGGTTTTCCTGGGGCAACAGCGCGGCGATGCGCTCCATGATGATGCGCGTACCCTCCCTGGCCGTCTCCGCGTCGAGGCGCTCCGCCCGGGGCAGACGGAAAGGGATTCCGATGGTCACGGTCACGCGCCGCCGTCGCAGCGGATGAAGCAGCAGGTAGCGGATGCTCATCTCGCCCGTGCCCGTTATCGCGATTGGAAGGACGGGCGCGTTGCTTCGCAGAGCGACGAGGCCGGCGCCGGGCCAGGCCTCCATGAGCGCGGCCGCGGGCCCCTCACGGGTTCCCTCCGGGAAGATGCAGACGGCCAAGCCGCGGGCTAGCGCATCGGTCGCCCGCCGCAGGCTGGAGAGATCGGCCCGGCCGCGGTTCACAGGGAAGCTGCCGAACAGCCGCAGGTAGAGGGAAAACACCGGTATCCGGAAGAGCTCCGCCTTGGCCATGAAGGCAACGGGCCTCGGCATGCAGGCGGTGATGATCCCGGGATCGGCGTCATTGAGATGGTTCGAAGCGATCACCAGCGGGCCCTGCAGGGGCACGTTCTCCACGCCGACGACTGTTAGGCGCGCATACAGGGGGACGAGCGCATGCCGCGCCAACCAGCGGGTCACGCCGTAGACCAGCGAGTTCATGACCGCGAGTAGACGGCTGCACGCACGCGCTCGACGACTTCTTCGAGCGTCAGGTTATCGGTATCGATGATGACGGCGTCCTCGGCAGGCCGCAGCGGCGATACGTGTCGCTGCCGGTCCATTTCGTCGCGCTGCACCAGCTCAGCCAGGATCTCGGCCTCGGGCCGCACCACGCCCGCCTGGGCCATCTCCGCGTGACGGCGCCTCGCGCGCACTTCCGGCGAAGCGTCCAAATAGATCTTGACGGGGGCATCCGTGAGCACCACCGTGCCTATGTCCCGACCGAGCATGATCAGTCGACCTTCGGCCGCCAGCGCCCTCTGGCGCGCGACCATCGCCTCGCGCACGCCCGGGAGCCTCGAGACTAGCGAAACGTTCCGGTCGACGTCGGCCGACCGCAGCTCTGTTGTTATGTCGTGGCCATCGACGCGGATCGTCGGCCCGGAGTCGGGGTTCGGCTGGCCCAATTCGATCCGCGCTGAACGCGCCAACTCGACGAGGGCGGCCTCGTCGTCCATGGAGACGCCTCTCTGGAGGGCAAGCCAGGTC
>DATMBD010000176.1:0-5779 GCA_035559355.1 Dehalococcoidia bacterium | reverse complement strand
TGAAGTTTTCCGGCGCGGTGAAGTAGGGGTCGTCGATGAGATCGGGCCGGTCGATCATGCGGCAGACGCGATCCCAGAGCGGCTGGAGCGTGAAAAACTGCACGTAGCCGTCCGCGCAGGGGTAGACGCCAACGGGAAGGATGTTGCGGCCCATGCTGCCGCCGCCGGTGCGGGCCCAGCCGCCACGGCTGTTGCCGGCGTATTGGTACATCATGTGGCCCTGGACGGCCCTATCCTGGTTCCCAGCCATGATCTCCATGAGCGAGAGGTCGACGTGCTGGCCGATCCCAGTCGTGACCGCGCCCATGAAGGCGCCCATCGTCGCGGCGGCGGAGACCATGCCCGCGTAAATGCTCTCGACCGTCAGCCCAAGCTTCAAGGGCGGCCTGTCCGGCATGCCCGTAGTCTGCATCGTCCCGCCGAGCGCGTACATCGTGATCTCGGTCATCTTGTAGTCGCGGTAGGGGCCCGTCTGGCCGAAGTTCGAGATCGACGTGTAGACGAGACGCGGGTTGATCTTTTCCAGCGTCACGTAGTCCAGACCCAGTGAGGGCATCACGCGCGGCGAGAAGTTTTCGACCAGGATGTCCGCGTCCCGGACGAGCTCCAGCAGGATCCTGCGCCCCGCCTCCGACTTCAGGTTGAGGGTGACGGACTTCTTGTTCGTGTTGAGGTGGAGGAAGAGGCCGGAGCCTTCCAGGTGGGGCTTGTCCTGGTAAAAGGGGCCGAGGCGGCGGGCCGGGTCGCCGCCATCGGGGCGCTCGATTTTGGTCACGTCGGCGCCATAGTCCGCGAACAGCTTCGTACAGTACGGCCCGACGATGTAATGCGTCAGGTCGACGACTCGCACGCCTTCGAGCGGCCCCTGCGCCTCGGAGTGCTCCGTCATGCGCATCCCCCGTCCAGCGAGCCGGCAATCAGGGCGCGAAGCCCCGGCGCTGCCATAGCCGTCTCACGGTTCGCCTGCACCGGCGTCCGACTCGACGCCCTAAGTGCCGGTCCAGTTCGGCTTGCGGCGCTCCGCGAACGCGGCGATGCCCTCGCGGCTGTCGTTGGAGCCCCGCATCTTCTGGGTGGCGGGGAAGGTGGTGTTGTAGGCCTCCTCCAGCGTCATCTCCAGGCCCAGAAGGGCCGCCTCCTTGGTCGCCCGCACGGCGAGGGGTGCCGCCTCCACGATCTCCTCTGCCCACCGCTTCGCGGCGTCCATGAGCTCCGCCGCCGGCACCACCTCGTTGACCAAGCCCCAGCGATGGGCTTCCTGCGCGCTCATGTGCCGGCCGGTGAGGAGATAGCCCATGGCGATCTTGAGCGGCATCTGGCGCGGCAGGCGGTGAACGCCGCCGCCCCCGGCGATGATGCCGCGCTTGACCTCCGGCAGGCCGAGGGTGGCGTTGTCGGCGGCGATGACGATGTCGCAGGCCATGGCGAGCTCCAGGCCGCCGCCGAGCGCGTAGCCGTTGACGGCCGCGATGATCGGCTTGGTGATCTTGCAACCGCGCGGGTTGGTGAGACCAGCGAAGCCGCCAGGCGGGATCTGGACCGGCGCCTGGCCTTCCTGCGCGCGATAGCGGAGGTCCATGCCGGCGCAGAAAGCGCGGTCCCCCGCGCCGGTGATGATCATCACCCAGCTCGCGACGTCGTTCTCGAAGTCTTCCAAGGCTCGGGCGCATTCGACGTGAGCCGGCGGGTGGAGGGCGTTCATGACCTCCGGCCGGTTGAGGGTCAGGTAGGCGATGTGCCCGGCCTTCTCGTATCGGATGAATTCGAAGCTGTCGGTCACCGAGCGGTCTCCAGTCCTAGGGCGCGGTTGCGTCAGGGAATTATAAGTTGCGCAAGGCCCGCCTGAGAAGTTGTTAGTTGGTTGACATTTCTTCGAGGATGTTATTCCGCGGCCACTTGCGGCCGCGCCCGCTCCGCCGCCAGAAGCATGGCCCTTTACTGCGTCAAATATCGTCGCTTCGCGTTGGCAATCGCGCGCATTGCTGAAACCACACCGGCCGGAAATCCCTTCGCCCGATGAGAGCGTATCTATTGACAGTTTCGGGAGGACGGCCATAGATTTGGCCCATTCTTCCACAGTAAACGTCAATAGCGACCACGATAGGCGAGCGATCCGCTCAGAAAGGAAGTAGATGAACGCCAACTACTGGGACAAGGTTGTCGGCAGGCGCATCAGTCGGCGGAGGGCGTTGGCGGCTGCCGGTGGGACGGCAGCGGGGGCCGCGTTCCTGGCCGCCTGCGGCGGCGGCGATAGCGATAGCGGCGGCGGCACCCAGACAGGCTCCGGCCAAGCTCCCGACCCTGCTTCCGGGAAGCAGGGCGGCAAGATGATCTGGCAGGGATACGGCGATGTGGGCGGCACGACCGAGATGATCAAGATCCGCAACGCCGGCGTCCACCAACTGGCCGGCCTCACCCACGACGCCCTGCTTGAGTTCAACAACGGCAAGCCTCAGTACCCGCCCACGACGCGTGAGGTTTCCCCGAACCTCGCAGTCGCTCTCCCGGAGCAGGCGCCCGACGGCCTCACCTACACCTTCAAAATGAAGACGGGCGTCAAGTTCCACAACGGCCGCGTCGCCACGGCCGAGGACATGAAGTGGTCGCTGGAGGCTTACGCCTTCGCGCCCGAGTCGGCGTTCAAGAACGACTACATCTGGCTCGACAGCGTTCAGGCCCCCGACGCCCAGACCGTAGTCGTGAAGACGAAGTTCCCGTTCGCGGACACGCTGCAGAGCCTGGCCGGCAAGGACGACGGCGAACTGCTTGCCCGCGAGCACCACGAGGGCCCGGACGCGGCCACCAAGCTGTTGGGCACAGGGCCGTTCCTCTTCGTGTCCTACGAGCCGCCGATCGTGACGCGCTACAAGCGCAACCCCGAATACCACATGAAGCCGTACCCGTACTTCGAGGAGATCGAGAGGACGGGCAACGCCGACGGCGAAAAGAAGCTGGCGGATTTCATAAGCCGCAACGTCCACATGAGCTACTGGTTCCCGGAGGCGGACCGCGACCGCGTCAAGCAGGCGCGCCCCGACGCCCAGCTCTGGTCGTATGACGTGCCGGCAGAGACCGTCAGCATGCGGACGGACAAGCCGCCCTTCAACGACGAGCGCGTCCGCCAGGCTTTAAGCATGGCCATCGACAGAAAGGCGCTCATCCAGGCGCTTACCCAGGGCGAGGGCCAGACCGACCAGTGGCTGTCATGGACCGGCAAGTTCTGGGGCTTCCGCAAACCGTCCGAACTGGGCCCGAACGCGAAGTACTTCGAGCAGAACATCCAGGAAGCGAAGCAGCTGCTGAGCGCCGCCGGCGTGCAGCTTCCGCTTCGCGGCGAGATGCCTCACTGGAACCCAACGGTAATTGGCCAGAAATACGTGGACCAGATCGTGCTGATCATGACCCACTGGCGCAACGCCGGAATCGCCGACTACAAGTCGGTGGAGATGACGCACGCGCAGTTCAGCTCCGGCCCGCTGCTGGGCAACTACGAGACGATGACCTGGCACCCGAACGTCACCGCGATTCAGGCGAAGATCGGCCTCACGGTTAGGAACACGCTCTCCTGGGCGCCCGGCGTGCCGAAGCAGGCGCCGACCTTGAACCGCAGCTACATCGACGACCCGCAACTCACCGAACTGGTCCAAAAGCAGATGGGGCAGTTCAACGTCGAGGAGCGCAAGGCGACGTTCCGTCAGATCGAAGACCTGCTCGCCAAGAAGCAGTACATGATCGTGGGGGTCACTCACTCCACCAACTGGTTCGCCGACCCGTCGCTCAAGAACACGCAGCCGGCGATCGAGATGTACAACGGCGGCACGAACTACATGAAGTACTGGTGGTTCGGCTAGGAGCACGGACACCGTAGAGCGCGATACCCGGCTCGGCTCGTTTTCCCCCGAGCCGGGTATCGATCCCGGAAGATTGACCGCGCGGGTGGGTCCCGTTGCGGGGCAAGGAGGAAGATGGGCCAGTACATCATCAGACGCCTCCTCTTGGCCATTCCTGTCCTCTTCATAACGAGCATCCTTATCTTCGCCGGCGCGCGGGTAGTGCCCGGCGATATCTGCGCGATTGTCCTCCAGATCCCGGAGCCGGCGGAGGAACAGTGCAACCGGCTCAAGCACGACATCGGCCTGGACCAACCCGCCGTCACCCAGTACTTCCACTGGATCGGCGGCATCCTTACAGGCGATTTCGGGACATCGATCATCAGCCGTCGCGGCGTCGCCGGCGAAATCGAGCGCCGCATGTACACCACCCTCGAGCTGGCATTCCTCAGCTCGATCTTCGCCCTCTTGCTGGCGCTGCCCATCGGCGTCTATTCGGCGGTCAAGCAAGACAAGCCGCCCGATTTCCTCCTCAGAGGGATCACGATCGGCTGGCTGAGCATGCCGAGCTTCTGGGTGGGCACGATGCTGATCACTTTCCCGGCGAAGTGGTGGGGGTACTCGCCGCCCGTTGGTTACGTCAATCTCTGGGTTGATCCGCTGAAGAATCTGGAGCAACTGTACCTGCCGGCTATTTCCTTGGGCCTGGCGCTCAGCGCCTCCCTGGCCAGGCTGACACGGTCATCGATGCTGGAAGTGCTCCGTCAGGACTACGTCCGCACAGCGCGGGCGAAGGGACTCCACGAGCGAGTCGTCCTCTCAAAGCACGCGCTCAAGAACGCCATGCTGCCCGTGATCACCCTCCTGGGCCTTCAGCTCGGCTTCTTGTTGGGCGGTACCGTGGTCCTGGAGTCCCTGTTCTCGCTGCCGGGGCTGGGCACGCTCCTATTGAACTCGGTCATCTACAAGGACTTCCCGCTCCTGCAGGCGCTCGTCCTCTTCTTCGCCGTGATCGTCATCGTCATCAACTTGCTGGTCGATATCAGCTACGCCTGGTTCGATCCAAGGGTCAGGTACTCCTGATGGCGCGCGCAATCGAGTTCGAGACCTTAGGCCAGCCCAGGATTGCAGGCGCGGGCACCCTGCGCGGGGTGGCGCGGGCGGTGCGGAAGAACCCCGTCGGCGCGGCAGCGGGTCTGTTCTGTCTCCTGCTGGTCGTGCTCGCCATCTTCGGGCCGAGCGTCGCCCCCTACTCGGCGAACGACGTCGGCTTCGAGCTGCTGGCGCCGCCTTCGCTGGAGCACCCGTTCGGCACGGACAACCTCTTCCGGGATATGTTCAGCCGAATCATCTTCGGGGCCCGCAACAGCCTGGGCATCGCCTTCTCCGCCATCTTCGTCAGCACCGTGCTTGGTGTGACTCTCGGAGTAACCAGCGGCTACTTCGGCGGCAAGCTCGACCTGATCGTCAGCCGGTTCATCGACGTGATGCTGGCTTACCCGGCACTGGTGTTCATCATCTTCCTGGTCACGGTCTTTGGGGCGAAGTTCACCACGATCGCGCTGGCCATCGGCCTCATCCTCACGCCGCAAGCGACGCGCGTAGTCCGCGGCGCTACCATCGGCGTGCGGCATTTGCAGTACATCGAATCGGCAACGGCCATCGGCGCCAGTCACTTTCGCATCATGTACCGTCACATCCTGCCCAACGTCGCCGCGCCGATTATCGTCATCGCCAGCGTCAACATTGGCATCGCCATCCTCATCGAGGCTGCGATCAGCTTCCTGGGACTAGGCGTCTCGAGCGCCTCGAACCCGAGCTGGGGGCGCATGCTCCAGGAGACGCGGCCTGCTTGGCAGCAGGCCTGGTGGACGATGGTCGTGCCCGGGGCGGCCATCAGCATGGCCGTGCTTGCCTTCAACATTTTCGGGGACGCCCTGCGCGACTGG
>DATMBD010000175.1:0-2684 GCA_035559355.1 Dehalococcoidia bacterium | reverse complement strand
GTCTCGGTGGGCGCGGTCCAGCCCGCCCACCTGCTTGCATACGCGCTTCTGGTGGTCGGCATCGCGGCGGTGGACATGCCGGTGGCAAGGACGCTCACGCACGAAGTGGTCGGCACGGCGCGCCTGCTGAGCGCGAACGGGGCCCAGTCCGTGATCGTGAACTTGGTCAACATCGCTGCGCCCGTCGCAATCGGCGTGCTCATTGGGGCCGGCGGGCCCAGCGCTTCCTTCTGGGTCCTGGCCGCCGGCTACGGCTTGGCGTCTTTCCTCGTCTGGCGGACGACGACGGCGCCGCGGCTTCGGACGCCGGTCGGGAGCCCCCTCGCCGAAATTGCCGCGGGCCTGCGATACATCGCCTCGACGCCTTCGTTGGCGTCGCTCGTGGGCCTGGCGTTCCTCCTCCCCATCGCGGGCATGTTCTTCGCGATGGTCCCCGTCTACGCTCGCGAGACGCTTGGCCTGGGAGCCGTCGGTCTCGGCCTCCTGGTCGCGTCCTTCTCCGTGGGAAGCCTCTGCGGGTCGCTCTACCTGGCCGTCCACGGGGCGGTAACGTGCCGCGGGCGGCGGCTGACATTGCTCGGCGCCGCCTTCGGGCTCGGCACCGTTGCCTTCGGCGTCAGCGGCAGCTTTGCTGTGGCGTGCGCCGTCAGCCTCGCCATGGGCGTGATCGCCGGGTTCTGGCAGAACATGCTCACCGCCATGGTGCAGGCGGCGGCCCGGCCGGAAATGCGCGGCCGCGTCGTCGCCGTGTCGACGATGGGGTTCCAGCTAATCGGCCTCGGCTGGCTGCTGGCAGGCCTGACGGCAACCGCCATCGGCGTTCAGGCGACTCTGATCGCATCGGGCCTCCTGTTCTCCGGCCTAAGCGCCGGCGTTTTCGCCTTCGGCAAAGGCCTCAGGGACATGGACTGAGCACAGCGGCGGCCGCAGCGATAAAGACGCCGGCGAGGCAAGTGGCCCCTGCCTCGCCGGCGGGCCCTCGTCCGGTAGCGTAGGCGCTAAACTTGCCTTTCAGCCGATGATCAGATTGCGTATGGGGGTTCCTGTGGCCCGATAGCGGACGGGCGTCATGACCATACCTGAGTCTCCAGACCTGCCCGGGCGTTGGCGAATCCTTCCGCACCGATCGCCGCGCGCGGCCGAAGACCTCCGCGATTGCTTGGTGATCCGTAACGAAGGCTTCGTCCTGCTGACGGACTCGAACGGCAACCTCCCCGCCGACAACGCCAAGGCCCTGGGCCTGTATCGTGACGATACCCGCTACCTTTCTCTCTGGACCCTGGAGATCGCCGGGGCGGAACTGCTGCCCATCCTCTCGAACGCAGACCTCGGCTTCGCCATGGAGCAAGTCTTCATCTGCCCTGAGCTCGTCAACGAAAGGCGAGAGACCATCCCCGCCGGGAGCGTGCAGGTCCGCAGGCAGCGGGTCCTGGACAACGGACTCCTCGAGACGCTCCGCCTGGAGAACTTCGCCGCCGTACCCATAAGCCTGGACATCTGCTTCCGGTTCGCGGGCGATTTCGCCGATATCTTCGAGGTCCGGGGGTTGCGGCGGCAGAAGCGCGGCACCATCAGCCGACCGCACGTCCACGCGGACGGTATCACGCTCCGCTATCAAGGCCTGGACGGCAAGGGCCGCCAGACGCGCATCCAGTTCGACCCCGCGCCCCAAGAACTGAGCGAGACCGCGGCGTTCTTCAAAGTCGATATCCCTGCGCGCGGCTCGGCTCGGTTGACAGCCTCCGTCTTGGCCGACTCCCTGGCCGGAAGCGCCTCCGCCCGCACGTCGATTGCCGACCTTCGCGCGGCCAGGGAGAACTGGCGAGAGGAGTCAACGCGCATCGTCACGGACAACGAGCTGGTCAACGCCGTCCTCGAGCGCTCCCTCGCGGACGTCTGGATGCTCCTCACCAGAGACGACGAGCTGCGCTTCGTCTCCTCAGGCATCCCCTGGTTCAATACACTCTTCGGCCGCGACTCCTGCCTCACGGCGCTGATGCTCCTTCCTTACTCGACGGCGATCGCAAGGGATACGTTGCGTTCACTCGCGCTTCTCCAGGGTCGCCAGACCGACGCCAGCCGCGAGGAGGAGCCCGGGAAAATAGTCCACGAAATGCGCCGTTGCGAGACGGCCCTGACGGGGGAGGTCCCATTCCGGCGCTACTACGGCAGCGTCGATTCGACGCCGCTATTCGTCCTCCTGGCTGCAGAGTTCTATCGCTGGACGGGCGACCTCCACCTGATGAAGGAGCTCCTCCCAGCCATCGAGGCAGCCCTCTCATGGATGGACGAGTACGGCGACATGGATGGAGACGGCTACATGGAGTACATCCGTAGGTCGCCCAACGGCCTCGATAACCAGGGTTGGAAAGACTCGCATGACGCCATCATCGACGAGCGAGGCGATTTCCTGGAGCCGCCGATAGCGCTGGTGGAGGTCCAGGGTTACGTCTATGCCGCCAAACGCAGCATTGCCGGTGTCTATGCGGCGCTGGGCTTCGATGCCGTCGCGGCCCGCCTTCTCGGAGACGCCGAACGCCTGCGCCGCAGGATTAACCGCGATTTCTGGCTCTCGGAGGGCTACTACGGGTTAGCGCTTGACGGCGCAAAGCGCCTGAGCCGGGTGGTGGCTTCCAACGCTGGGCACTTGCTGTGGACAGGTGTGCCCCTGCCTGCGCAAGCCA
>DATMBD010000174.1:0-3459 GCA_035559355.1 Dehalococcoidia bacterium | reverse complement strand
CCGCCGGCGGTTGCCATGAGTGCCGATGGCCGGAACTGTCGCCCAGGGTATCGGAGAAGCACCGCAATATAGAGAAAGCCAACTCTCGCGGGCACGGTGCAGGCCTTGCCGCCAAACGCCGCGTGCCAGACGGACCCGTCTCGAACGAAGCGAAATCGGGCAAGGGGGCTCGCAGCAAGGTCGATGCCCCGGAAGTCGTAGCGTAGCTCGCCAGTGTCGCGGAGGCAGTGGATCAGCGGGACCGCCAGGCCGACGTCGGGCCACTTAACTGAAACTGTGTGTGACAGGTGAAAGCTAAGGGGGTTCGGGGGCCAGCGGAAGCGCTGGAACCGTTCCGCCGCGTCCGGCCAGCCCGATCCTCTTACAAGGTAAGCCGGTCGGTTGGCAGTCGCGGCCGACACTCCGAGGCTCCAGCACCGCCCGGGAACGGCCTCGTGGGGACGAATTCCCGTGCCGAGGCTTTCCGCCAGACTGGCTGCCACTGCGTCAGCCGAAACAGCCCATCGAGCCAGTTCGGCCGCGTCCACCCAAACGCGGCCGTTCAGAGGACAGGCGATGAAAGGATGGCTGCCATCCGTGCGGTCGGCGTACAGGACCGGTTCTAGGTGTGGTTCGTCGCAGTAGTTGCAGACGATCTGGTTAGCAGCAGGCGCTTGCGTAATGAGGCCCAGCGCCTGGAGTTTCGAAACGGCTTCCGGTGGCCAGAATGCTGTTTCCTTTGCGAGGACGAATCTGTCGTGCTGAGCGGGTAGGTCAGCCCTGGCTAAGAGATCGGCGGCGAGCTGGATGAGGCTCACGCGGCGAGCAATCCCGGCGGCGGTTGCTCTAGGCCTGAATCGACCAGGACCCGGCGAATCAGGCCGTCTAGGCCCTCTTGATCGAGGGCACAGCCGTTGCTTGTTATCGCGAACGTGCGTGTCCTGCCACGACGGCGCTTGCCTAGTGGGCGAAAGTGAGCGGTCAAGATTGCGCGGTCAATGTCCATCATGGCGAGCGGGTACTTGCCCGTTGCCGTTCCGTCCTCGATGGAGAAGTACCTCTCGGCCACGCGTAGAACGCCATCGCCAGCATGACCCAGTACCTCCAGCGTCAGGCCGCGCCCTCCCATCCGATCCCGTAAGTGGACCGCTTTGACTTCGATCATTGCCAGCCCAAGGTCGGGGTCGATCAGGAAGGAGAATTGGCCGTCCTTCAGTAGGTTGAGGTCGTACGCTTTTCCTGCGAACTGGTCGGGCCCCAAACTCGCACCGAGGATAGTCCGAGCGAAGAGGTGCTGAAGGTCCCGGACCTTCTTCTTACCGCCGGTTGCGTACACTTCCAGGCGGGCGTGATCCGGCCGGTAGAAGAACAACAGGTCGGTCGCTGGCCTGATTGCTCGGCGGGCAAGGTTGTTCTCGTCATCGTACTCGAGGAGCGTTGCCGAGAAGTCCTCGGGGTAGGCAACAAACAGGTGTCCCGTCGAGCGCGCGTAGTGGTCGATGTGGCAGTGGTGACCCCTCCCTTCCTCGCGGAGGAGATAGTCCGTCAGTGTCAACGACAAACGTTCGAGGGCGGCCGGGCTCGTGTCTGGATCGCCTACTACGCCGGCCCGATGGTGCCAGGAGCGCCGGTTAAGCGTGTCCGCCGCCCGGAACTTGATTAACTCGGCGAACAGCGTTGGCCGGTTGAGAAGCGCCCACATCGCGGCATCGTAAGCGCCGTCCATCTCGGTAAGCACCGCGGTCAGGTCCTCGCCACGCGCGCGCGCCTCATCATGGATAAGGCGCATTCCGTCTTCATCGGCTAGAAAATAAACATCCTGCAGGTCCTGCTCTACGTCCATGCGCTGCGCCGTAGGCAGGCCTTGGATGGCCGCGCACAAGTCGTCTAGGTTGAAGGAGTCGCTTCCCACGAAGGAAGAATTGGTGAAGAGCTGGTGGGCCGCGCAGTACGCGCCTACGAGTTGTGGCTTGATGTGGCGAAGAACGCTGCGCGGCGAAAAAGCGTATCGATGCGTCATGGCAGGCCTCCTGTACAGAGGGGCGGGACCCCTGCAAAGAGCAATTCGATCTAGCAGTTACTCCATTCTGCCTGGATGAGAACCGATTTCAATACCCTCCGGGTGTGAGTACGCCAAATTTTGTCCACCAACCGAAGCGCCACGTTCGGCAGCAGGTAGCCGAACACGAGTTCGATCTTTATGTCGGCTCCCGCGGTAGTGGGCCGCACTGCTTCCCCCGGGTGCAAGTGCCTCGGTCATCCCCTTGGACTCCTATCGCCTCCGCGATCTTCGTCGGAGCTGTGGTTCTCATCGCAGGACCGCGCAGGGCAGGTCGTCACGAATGGGTCATGGTAAGTGCGGGCGATGTGCATGCCATGTGCGTCAGTTTGTCGTGGCTCGGGCAACCAGAAGATCTTCCGCGTCCTTCGTTAAGCGCGCGGCGCGAATACGGCTCTCTCGGAGTTGCGGGCTTCTCGTGGCCGGCTGTCGCTGGCCACGAGCATCTATGCAGAGTCCTTGGCTGGGCGGAATAGGCCAATCGCCGCCGCCACCTTCGCCCAGCTCCGGTCCTCCTGCCCCTCCAGCCGCCTGAGGTAAGTGGTCGTGACGGCCAGGCTCGAGTGATCCAGAAACCGGCTCACCTCCTCGACCGACTCGCCCGCGTCCCGGCGCAGCTTGGCCGCCGAGTGGCGGAAGATGTGCACGCCGGCCTGCGGCAGGCCGGCCTTCTGCAGGTAGCGGCGCAGGTTGGCGTAGAAGGTCCCGCCCGTGATGCCGCGCCCCTCGGCGAGGGACGGCCACAAAGAGTCGCCCGGCGCCATCGTCGCGAGGTCGCGCCCAGACGCCGCTAGCCAGGCCCGCAGCGCCTCCAGCGCCGGCTGCGGCAGCTCTCGCCGCCCGGTCTTGCCGCCCTTGCCGCGGTAGGCGTAGTAGCAGGTCGCGCCCTCGAAGCTCAGGTCGCCGGCTGTCAGGCCCAGGACCTCGGAGCGGCGCCGGCCAGTGAACGTCAGGAACAGGATGATCGCCCGGTCGCGCAGCCCGACGGGCGTCTCCGGGACAACGGCGAGCAGGCGGCGGATGTCGGCTGCAGTCAGGCCCCTTGGGTTCGAAGGTGAGACGCGCGGGCGCTCGATGGCGTCGCAGGGGTTTGAGGCCAGGACCTTCATCCTGATCAGGAAGCGGTAGTAGCTGCTCAGGCAGGCGAGGCGGGCGGCGATGGTGATCGAGGACGGCTGCTTGCCGGAGAGGCCGGTGCCGTAGGCCCAGGCGAAGGCGTCGGCGCTGGTGACCTGGTCAGGCGTCTTGGCGGCGCGGCCGAAGAACTCGGTCAGCATGGGCGAGTAGGCCTGGACGGTGCGCCGGGAGCCGGAGCGGCGGTGCTTCTCGGCCAGGAAGGCGTAGAAGGTGCGGTCCCAGCCGGAGGCGGATTCGTCGAGGTAGGCGATGGCGGTCACGAGCACGACTCCTTTCTTGCGGTC
>DATMBD010000173.1:0-14647 GCA_035559355.1 Dehalococcoidia bacterium | reverse complement strand
GCCAGGACCTCGCCGACCTGGGCCTGGACGCCGCGGAAGTCCTTCGTCCCGGTCGCCTCCACGCCCTTGAGCAGCAGCCCGGCGATGAAGTCCAGCTTGACGGCGAGGCGCGTGCAGCCGTGGAACATGAACAGGGGCAGGAAGCCGCTGCGGGGAAAGAAGCTGTTGACCTTGTCCGTGTCGCCGTAGGCGAGGACGTTCTCCCAGGGCACGAACACCTTGTCGAAGATGAGGATGGAATCGTTCTCATCCAGGCGGCTGGAGAGGGGGTAGTCGAACGGGGAGCCCATGGTCGCGGCGGTCATCTCGTACGAAGGGCGGCAGATGAGCTTCACGCCCGGCGTGGCCATGGGCACCATGCAGACGAGCGCGAACTGGCGGGTTTTGATCGGCAAGGCGCCGTTGTGGCCGATGAAGATGTACTGCGTGAGGCTGGAGGTGGTGGCGACGACCTTGGCGCCGGTGACGATTAGGCCATCGTCGCGCTCCTCCTCGACGTGCATGTAGACGTCTCCCACCTCGTCCAGCGGCTTGTCGCGGTCGACGGGCGGGTTGACGATGGCGTGATTGACATAAGAGACTTCCTCTTGCGTGCGCCGGTACCAGTAGCGCGCGTTTTCCTGATAGGGCTCGTAGAACTCGGTGTTGGCCCCCAGGGTGGCGAGGAAGGCCGCCTTGTAGTCCGGGCTGCGGCCGATCCAGCCGTAGGAGAGGCGCGACCAGGCGGCAATGGCGTCGCGGGCGGCGACGAGCTCGCCGGCGTCCTTCCAGGGCTTGTAGAAGCGGTGCGTGAAGCCACCGTTGCCGGTATCGGTGGCGGTGGTGAGGGTCGGCTGCTTTTCGGGGTCGTGGAGGGCGTCGTAGAGGCGGGCGATCATGCGCGCCGTGTTGCGGAAGGCGGGGTGGGTGGTCACGTCCTTCACGCGCTCGCCGTAGATCCAGATCTCACGGCCGTCGCGCAGGCTTTCGAGGTACTCGGCGCCGGTAAAGGGCCGCGCGCGGCGCTCTTCGGTCGCGGGCTTCTTGCTGACGTCGCTAGTAGCCATGAGGCATGCCTCCAGCCGTTAAGTGCCTAAAGATTGTACCCCCGCCGTGCACGGCGAGATCGGTATTGTACCGAGACGCTCCCGGAAGAGCATCTTGCGAGCTAAAGGCAGTTAGCGATAGCGAAAGCACGGCGTCAGCGAGGGCCTGGTGCGGCGCAGCTGGCTTGAGATCTCTGCGGCTCAGGCAGCGCGGCCAAGCCGCAGGTCTTCCTTGGTTTAGACTACGGGCATGACGAACGCCCCAACCATCGAAGCCACCGCCGAGAAGGCCTCCGCCCTTCGCGCCCTCCATTCGGGGCCGGGAATGCTGGTCCTGCCCAACGCCTGGGACGCCGCCTCTGCGCGTGCCTTCGAGGCCGCCGGCTTCCCCGCCATCGCGACGACGAGCGGCGGCGTCGCCGCCAGCCTCGGCTATCAGGACCACGAGGGCGCGCCCTTCGAGGAAATGCTCGCCGCCGCGAGGCGGATCGTGGCCGCGGTGAGCGTACCGGTGACGGTGGATTTCGAGGCCGGCTACGGCTTGGCGCCGCGGGAAGTCGCCGAGCGCCTCGTCGGGATTGGCGCCGCTGGCATGAACCTGGAGGACACCGACCACCGCGCCGGCAGGCTTGCGGACCCTGAGCGCCAGGCGGAGCGACTGGCCGCGGTCAAGGCTGCCGCGCGAGCGGCCGGCGCAGACCTGGTGCTCAATGCGCGCGTCGACGTCTTCATCCGTCGTGAAGGCAGCACGGAGGAACAGCTGGCCGCCGGGCTGGAGCGCGCCCGGCTCTACCGCCAGGCCGGCGTCGATTGCGTCTACCCCATCCTCCTGGCCGACGAAGCCATGATCGCCGCCTTCGTCGAGGCCGTGGGCGTCATCAACGTCAATTTGCGTCTAGGCGGGTCTCTTTCCCTCGAGCGGGCCTCTGCCCTTGGCGTCCGCCGCGTGAGCTACGCAACGAGCATCTTCCGCGAGGCGCATGAGCACGTGCAGCGCGTCGCGGCCGAGATTGCTGAGCAGACCGCGGCCTTGACGGCGAAGTAGCGACGAGGGCGCCGGCACCCTCGTCGCGCTTCTCCCGGTGAGACCGAAACGTCAGGCCCGCTTCGTCGCGATGAAGTAGCTGTTGAAGGCATCCCCGGCCACGGACCTGACCTCCACGCCATCGAAGCCAGCCTCGGCGAGCATTTGCCTTGCCAGCTGCTCCCCCCAGACCGTCCCCAAGCCGGCGCCGCCAAGGGCAAGCGACACGGTCATGCAGTGCATCGTCGACAGGGTGTAGAGCATCGTGGCGAAGGGGTGGTCCAGGTTCTCCTCCAGGCGGCTCGATGCCCGGATGTCCACCATGAGAAAGGTCCCGCCCGGCCGCAACGTCCGCGCGATGCCGGCGAGCACCTGCGCCGGGTGCGCCTGGTCATGGATCGCGTCGAATGCGGTGACGAAATCGAAGCGGTTCTCCATCGCCAGCACAGTGACGTCCCGGACTTCGAACTGCGCGTTCGAGAGCCCCCACCGCGCTGCCTCGGCCCTTCCGGCGGCGATGCCCTCGTCAGAGATGTCGTAGCCGGTGAAGCGGCTGTTCGGATAGGCGCGGGCCATGAGGTTGATGGCGTGGCCGCTTCCGCAGCCGATATCTGCGACGTCGATGCCGGCCTTGAGCTGCTCGGGCAGCCCGGGGACGAGCGGCAGGATCGTATCGATGAGGGCGGCGTCGTGCACGCTGGCGCTGTCCTCCGCCATCAGGCGCTGGAAGCGGCGATAGGCTGAATACGGAACGCCGCCGCCGTTACGGAAGCATTCGATCAGCTTCTCCTCGACCGAAGCGAGCATGGGGAAGAAGGGCGTCTGGCCTGCCAGGTTGGCGGGCCCGGCTGCCCGCGTCAGGCTGGCGGCGTGCTCGGCGGGCAGCACGTAGGTCGAACTGGCCGCGTCGTAGAAGACGACGCGCGCCGCGGTCATGGCTCCCAGCCACTCGCGGACGTAGCGTTCGTTGAGTGAGGCCGCCGCCGCGATCTGCGGGCTGGTGGAGGGCGGCAGGCCTGCCATCACGTCAAAGAGGCCGACTTGATGTCCGATCGATGTCATCAAGCCCAGCGATGTGTGGTTCAAGACGTCGATCATGCGCTGCGCGAAAGCATCTGCCTTCGCCTGGTCGATTGCGGCTGCTGTCATTGTTTTGGCTCCTATTCTTCTGTCTGGAAGTGACAGAAGAATAGGAGCCGGCAAACGGCCGGGTCATCGGACGAATTGCGCATGTTTTGGGCGCGTCAGCTTACGACGTTTTTCGCAGAGGCGCTGTCGAGGCCGTGCTCGAAGGCGAAGCGGACGGCCTCCGTCCGTGAGGATAATCCCAGCTTGGTGTAGATGTTCGTCAGGTGCCGCGCGACCGTCTTCTCGCTGATCGTGAGCATCTCGGCGATGTTGCGATTGGAGTGGCCCTCGCTGAGGAGGGCCAGAATCACCAATTCACGCCGCGTGAGGCCGCTCGGCTCGGGCGGTTTCGTCTTGCGGGAATCGATGGCGCGCAGGTCCCGGATGGCGCCGAGGCTTCGGAACACCTGCGCTGCGGCATCGAGTTCCATAACAGCCGCCTCTGAGTCCATCAGGGCTTCGTAGCAGCTGGCCAGCAGGACGCGGACCCGGGCAGACTCGTACGGAGCGTTGAGCTGTTGCCAGTGCAGGCAGGCCGAGCGCAGAACACCCAAGGCTTCCTCTGGCTTCCCTTCGCTCAAAAGGACCGTGCCCTCGGCCTGTTCCGCTGCTGCGGTCAGGACCGAGCTTTCAAACCTGGCTGCCGTGCCCTTCAGCTCCTCCGCTGTCGCGCGGGCGACGTCGATGCGGTCGGCGGCGACGGAGATTTCGACGCAGGCGATACAAAGCCAAGCACGGTGGAGGGCTGCCTGAGGCCCGGCAGCGAGCGCATGCCGGATGGAGGTAAAGGCTTCTTGCACTTTGCCCTGGCTCAGGCGAAGGAGCGCGAGCCCAGGCTGCGGGTCGCGGCCAAGGGCGTGCGATCGTCGGAAGGCGTCTTCCGCGCCCGCAAGGTCGCCGCGTAGCCGCCGCAGCTCAGCGAGCCGATAGAAGGCTTCCGCCACGGTGCTCAGGTCAAAGTCGGCCAGTTCCTCACAGACGCGCGCCGCTTCCGTTTCCGCTTGCTCCCAAGCGCCCTGCATCTGAAACAGTTGGGCGCGATGCGCCCTGCAGATTCCCAGAAACGGCCCAGCGGCTGGCAGGCTCTCACACCACCGCAGAGTTGCCTGCGTCCACTGGCGCGCTCGCTGCAAGTCGCCCAGCTCGTGACACGTGACCATGAGCTGACAGTAGATGTTGCCGGCCCACTCCGGCGCTAGCTCGTCAGAGACCGCTGCCAGCATCGCTTCGTCCAGGCGCCGCATTCCCTCCCGGAAGGAGCCCTGCTTGATCAGGGCTTGGCCCTCGGTAAGGATGCCCAGCGCCATGAGATTCGGGTCTGAGAATTCGCGACCCATCTCCTGGAGTTGTTGGGCTTGACGGAATGCCGCCGCGTAGTCGCCGCCCTGAAGGTTGCCGCTCATCTCCATGAACAGGGCATAGCCATGTTCGGGGCCGGGAGGCTGATCTTCGAGCAGGCGTAGCGCTCTCCCCATCCAGCCCGAGCCGTAAGCCTCTTCCCCCCGCATGAAGGACATGGCCGCAATCCCCAAGGCGGCCATGGCTGCCTCGCGAAAGCCGCCTTCCTGCAGGAAGAGCTGGTGGGCTTCCTCGTACAGGGACAGGGCCCGCCGGAACTCTCCCAGCCACCACACGCACTCGGCCAACCTGTAGACGTCCTCGCCGCGCAGGGCGGCCGCTGCCCGGGCCTCGAGCAGGGCGTCGCGAGCTGCCAGCCAGTCGTGGCGGGCAAACGCTTCACGGGCGGCAAGCAGGGAGGCGTCTTTCAAACTGGGTCGATTGTACGCCCGCCGCCTACGCCGCCAAGACCTCAGCCTCATCGCCGCCCTTCTCCCGGGGGAGGAGGGCGCCCGCGACGACGCCGGAGAAGACCGTGAGCAAGGCGACCGCCTGAATGGCGGCCGTGAAGCCGAAGGCGTCCGCGAGGGCGCCGCCCAGGAGCGCCCCCGCCACGGCGCCTGCATCCCGCCAGAAGCGGTACACGCCCAGCGCCTGAGCCCTCTGCTCGGGATGGACGGCATCGCTGATCGCCGCGAGCAGGGTCGGGTACACCATCGCCGTCCCGATGCCGACGAGGATGACGGCAGCCAGCAGGAAGCCGAAGCCTCCGCTCACGGTCGTCGTTGCGATGGCGATCCCCTGGAGCAGCATGCCGCCCACGATCAAGGGCTTGCGGCCTGCAGAGTCGCTGAGCCAACCGGTGAGAAGCTGCAGGGATCCCCAGAGCAAGGGATAGGCCGCCGCAAGGACTGCGATCCGATCCAGGTCCAGGCCTTTGGAGGCAAAAAAGAGCGGGAAGATGCCCCAGATGAGACCGTCATTCAGGTTATTTACGAATCCCGCTTGGGAGACCGCCCACAAGCGCGGCCGCCGCCGCGACGTCTCGCCGAGGGCGGTGCTTCGGGAAGGGCCAGCGGCCGCCAGCAAGCTCGCCTCCGCGGCGACGAAGCTCGTGGTGTCCTTGACGAAGAGGGCGCTCAACGCCAGCCCGGCCGCGCAGAAGCCGATGCCGAGATAGAAGGGCTCCGGGCGCAGGCCGGCGTGTCCGGCGATCACGCCGGTCAGGAAGGCCGCGAGTGCAACCGCCAGATAGCCGGAGGTCTCGTTGATGCCGAGGGCCAGGCCCCGACGGCGCGGACCTACGAGGTCGATCTTCATGTTTACCGTCATCGACCAGGCCAGCCCCTGATTGACGCCCAGGAGTAGGTTGGCGGCCACGATCCAGCCCCATGCGGGCGCCCAAATCAGGATGAACGGAACCGGCAGTCCGAACAGCCAGCCGACGACCAGCAGGCTTTTGCGAGATGCGCCGGCGGCAAGATGGCCGGCGAGCAGGTTCGTCAAAGCCTTCGCGAGGCCGAAAGCGGAGACGAAGGAAACGGCGGCTGTCTTCGAAGCGATGCCGAATTCGGCCTGGGCAAGCAGAGGCAGTACCGTCCGCTCGAGGCCGACCATGCCGCCGACGAAGGCATTGACGGCGACGAGCAGGGCGAACTGCCGCCAGTTGGCCGCAAGCCCTGGACGCAAGACCGCCGCTACGGCCGGGCTTTGTCCAGGGTCAGACCGGCGAGGCGTATAGCCTGTCGAGGTGGGCCTTCGCGTCAACCGCGGCATCCGTGTCGGCGGCCGGTCGAGCTCCTCGATTTCTCTCCTACGCGCTGCGCCGGTCTTCGCGCATGCTAGGCGCCAGGCCTATGCTTGTCAAGCGATTTCTTGATTCCTTATGGATTCGATTTCTTGACTAGGGCGCTGGGCGGGCCGTACCTTGACCCCGAGATGAGCCACCGTCCCTACAAGAACAAGCTCTACGCCGAGTTCGCGCGCATCGGCATGGCCCTGGGCAGCGACAAGCGCCTGGAGCTCCTCGACCTTCTCGCCCAGGCCCCTCGCTACGTGGATGCGCTCGCCGCCGAGATGGAGATGTCGGTCGCCAATGTTTCCCAGCATCTCCAGGTGCTGCGCAACGCCCGGCTGGTGGAGGCCGAGCGGGAAGGCAACCGCGTCCTCTATCGCCTGGCCGACGAATCCGTTCTCCGGTTGTGGCTGAGCCTGCGCGACGTCGCCGAGGCCCACCTGCCCGAGGTGCGCCAGCTCCACGACCGGTTTTCTACCCTGGACCGGGACGAAGAATTGAAGCGTGAGGACGTGGAAGCCCTGTTGCAGTCGGAAAGCGTGGTCCTCATCGACGTGCGCCCGGCCATTGAGTACCGTCACGGCCACATCGCTGGCGCAATCGCCGTCCCCGTGGAGGAGCTGGATGCGCGCCTGGACGAGCTCCCGCGCGATAAGCGCATCGTCGTCTACTGTCGCGGCGCCTATTGTCTCTTCGCCGACCAGGCCGTGGCGCTTCTCAGGAGCAAGGGCTTCGATGCCGTGAGGCTGGAAGGCGGCTGGCCCGAATGGAGCGCCGAAGGCCGGCCTACCGAAGCCACGTAGGTCGCCTTACTTCCGCAGCTGATTGGCGCGCGCCAAATGGCGTTCATTCGCTGAAGTCGACCAACGCGCCAAGCTTTGACTTCCGGCGTCCACGCCCCATTCATGCGACAATGCTGGGAGGCCTTCGGCTGCGCGGCGGCAGGTCGCGGCACGGAGAAAGGCAACAGAGAGGCGGGAACATGCTCCTTCTCTCGCTGACGTTTCTGGGGGAATTCGAGCGGTTCCTGGCGGAACTCTACCCCTACCGCTACCCCCTGACGGCCCTCCTTGCCCTGGCGCTCCTCCTGGCGACGTTTGTCGCCTATCGCGCCGGGCTGCACCTCTGGCTATGGCGTCGCCGGGTCATCTCTGGTGTGCTCGCGACGCCCCTGTTGGTCGCGTCCGTGGTCGCGGGCGACTATCTGCTGTCTCCCCTTTGGGAACGCACCTACCTGGAGGAGGCAAGCCCGTTCACCGAGGCGTTGCCGCCGGGGCCGGACGCGCGCGCAGGGGGCAGCGGCGCGGCCGTTCAGGCGCCCGCTGCGCGGCAGCTGCGCCTGACGGGCGAGTTCATGGGCGCCGACGATTTCCACTTCGCTCGCGGCAAGGCAATCCTGAGCGAGACCGACTCCGGCCGCTACGTCCTACGCCTGGAGGACTTCTCCGTGCGTAACGGCCCCGATCTTTACGTCTATCTGTCTGCCGGTCCCACAGGGCGCGTGGATGAGGCTCTCAATCTCGGGCGGCTCAAGGCGACGGACGGCGCGTTCAACTATGACGTGCCTCCTAGCATAGATCCTCGGCAGATCAAGAGCGTCCTCGTCTGGTGCCGGCAGTTTGGCGTCCTGTTCGGCTCCGCGCAGCTGATGGAGTTCTAGCCGGGCCTTCCATCGGCCGCTTGTCCAGGGCGTTCGCTTGCGCCGGCAGCTTAGGCCCGGAACGTAAACAAAAATCTTCGACCCCACCGCCGCCGTCGTGTCGATCTTGGGCTGGCCCGTTCGTCGTCTTGGTGAGGGCGGCAAGACGAAAAGCCAGCAGCCGCCCCGCGGAAGGCCAAGAGTACCCGAAGGAGGACAAAATGCGCTTCATGGTCATCGTAAAGGGCAACCAGCAGACGGAGGCGGGCGTCATGCCCACCGAGAGCGAGCTGGCGGAGATGGGGGCTTTCAACGAGGAGCTCGTGAAGGCAGGCAAAATGCTCGCCGGCGAGGGTCTGCATCCCACGTCAAAGGGCGTCAAGATCCGCTACGACGGCGACAAGCGGACGGTCATCGACGGGCCGTTCACGGAAGCCAAGGAGATCGTGGCCGGGTTCTGGATCTTCGATTTCTCCTCCAAGGAAGAGGCGATCGAATGGATGAAGAAGGCCCCGTTCCGCGAAGGCGAAGTCGAAATCCGGCAGATCTTCGAGGCAGACGACTTCGGCGAGGCGCTCACGCCGGAGCTGCGGGAGCAGGAAGAACGGCTGCGTGCAGAGGTCGAACGGCGGCTGGGGAAGCGCTAGCTTTCCTGCCCGCTAAGCGCACGGAATAGAACAGAAAGGAAAACGGGAAATGCGGATAGTGGGACTCTTGAGGGCTGACGAGTCTTCTGAGGCCGGCGAGGTCGGTGACCGCGACTTGTTCGAGCGCATGGGGCGCCTCATGGACGAGATCGTGAAAGCGGGCGTCCTCCTGGCGACCGATGGCCTCAAGCCCAGCTCGGAGGGAAAGCGGGTCAAGTACGAAAACGGCAAGGTCGCGGTCATTGACGGACCGTTCACGGAATCGAAAGAGCTCGTGGCATCCTATGCGGTCTTCCAGGTCGGCGACTGGGACGAGGCAATCTACTGGACCACCCGTTTCCTAGAAGTGCTCGGCGAAGGAGAGGTGGAGCTGCGGCCCATCTTCGAGCCCTCCGACTTTCCTCCCGAACTCTTCCCTCCGGAGGAGGCAGCGCGCGAAGAGGCGCTCCGGGCGGAAATGCAGCGAAACGCCTCTCCTTCCTGAATAACTGGACTCGCGAAAGGACCAAACGCCATGCGCTTCATGCTGCTGATGATCCCCGGTGGTTACGAGTCCGCCGCACCGGGCACGATGCCGGACCCCAAACACGTGGAGGAGATGGCTCGCTACAACGAATCGCTGCAGAGGGCGGGCATCCTTCTGGCGCTCGACGGCCTCCATCCGCCCTCGATGGGCGCAAGGGTCTCCTTCAAGGGCGGCAAGGCGGAAGTGCACGATGGCCCGTTCCCGGAAGCGAAGGAGGTGCTGGGCGGCTACTGGATGATCGACGTGCGCTCCCGCGAAGAGGCGATCGAGTGGGCCAAACGCTGCCCCGGACGCGACAACGAAGTCATCGAGGTGCGGCAGGTGCAGGAGCTCTCCGACATCCCTCCCGAGGTCCGGCAGAGCATCCAGGAGGCAGGCAGCCGGCAGGCGTAGTCGCCGCGGGCGGGCCATTCGCCCGAGCGCGGGGACTACGCCTCCGTGGCCAGCGCCTCGAATCGCCTGATGACCTCGCGACGCGCTTCTTCGTCCAGGCGCGAGGGAGCCTCCGCGAAGATTAGCTCCTCTTCGTTCTCGAAGTGGACGAGCATGGAGCGCGCCAAGGCGGCGTAGGCGTCGGGGACGCCCGCCCGGCTGTCCAGGGCCTTCAGCAGCTGCTCGAGGCGAATTCGGACGGCGTCGTGTTCGCCATACATGTCGAACGTAGACCCCTGGCCGGCCTCCTCCATCAGCGGCTCGATGGCAGGGAAGTAAGCTTCCTCCTCGCGCCGGATATGCAGCTCCAGCCTGGGCTGGAGCTCCAGGACCGCCTCCCTCACTTCTTCGGCGCGGTCCGCGCGTCGCGCCAGAGGCCGAAGTTCCTCCAGCAGGCCCCTCAGCCACTCATGGTCGGCAAGCAGGATGGCCGTGGGGTCTTCGTTGGCAACCGCTTCGCGCGTCTTGGTCTCGAGTTCCTCAAGGCCTGGCAGCATGCCCTGCTCCGTTAGCGGTTTTCCGTGCGCTGGCCTTGGGGCCAGGCGATGGTCAGGAGGATTGCCGAGTCCTGCTTTGCTTCCAGAGAGTGGGCAATATCAGCGCCGAAGACGAGGGCGTTGCCGCTTCGGACGTGGGTTTCGCCGCCGCCGTTCGTGACTGTGACCTCGCCGGAGAGGACGTGGATACTCGCCGGGCCCTCAGCTCGGTGTTCTCGCAGCCTGGCTCCCTGCTTCATGCCAAGGATCACGACCCTTAGCGGACCTTCCTTGACGAGGGTTTTGGCCGCATGGCCCACGCCAGCCGCAGCGGCCGCTTCGAGGATGGCCTTCGCCTCTGTCTCAACGTCAAGGTGCAATGACTCGCCGCTGATCTGGTGAGTCTGCGTGTAGGTGTGACCAGATGACTCTGACATCGACACAGCTCCTTTGCTCAGCTGGGGCGCAAAGCCTCCAGCGCATTCCCTATTCAGTGTGCCCCTGAGGCGCGACAGAGTGAATGGGCCATTTGCCAGGTTCTTCGCCAGGCACCTAGGGCAGCGTCCGAGCTCGTTTGTTGCGAGCATGTGGGGCCGGGTGGTCTGATCGATGCATGAAGGCTCCGGAGGCCCATGCCGCCATCGAGGCCGTTTGGCGCATCGAAGCTCCGCGGTTGATCGCCGGCTTGACGCGCGTGGTCCGGGATGTCGGCCTCGCCGAAGACCTTGCCCAGGACGCCCTCGTGGCGGCGCTCGAGCGCTGGCCCCAGACGGGCATACCGGAGAAGCCCGGCGCTTGGCTGATGACGGCGGCTCGCAACCGCGCCGTCGATCACTTCAGGCGCGCCCAGCGCCTAGCGCGCCGCAGCGAAGAGATGGCGCGCGATCTGGAGCTCCAGCAGGAGGAGTCCGGCCCCGAAGCGACGGTCGATCCGGACGAGGACATAGGCGACGACCTCCTGCGCTTGATGTTCATCGCCTGCCACCCGGTGCTCTCCATGGAGGCGCGCGTCGCCCTCACACTCCGGCTACTCGGGGGCCTGACCACGGAGGAAATCGCCCGCGCCTTCCTGGCCCCCGTTCCGACCATTGCTCAGCGCATCGTCCGCGCCAAACGCACGTTGTCCGAGGCGCGAGTGCCGTTTGAAGTGCCGTCCGGACCCGAACGCCAAGAGCGCCTTGCGTCGGTGCTGGAGGTCATCTACCTGATCTTCAACGAGGGCTACACCGCCACCGCCGGCGACGACTGGACCAGGCCGGAGCTGTGCTACGAGGCTTTGAGACTGGGCCGCGTCCTGGCCGAATTAGCTCCCGACGAGCCGGAGGTCCACGGCTTGGTGGCGCTGATGGAGATCCAGGCCTCGCGCCTGCGCGCCCGCATCGGGCCATCGGGCGAACCCGTGCTCCTCCTAGACCAGGACCGCTCCCTGTGGGACCAGCTGCTCATCCGCCGCGGCCTCGCCGCGCTCGAGCGCGCTCGCGCGCTCGGTGCCGGCCTGGGCCCGTACGGCCTGCAGGCGGCGATCGCTGCCTGCCATGCCCAGGCTCGCAGCCCGGACGAGACGGACTGGGCGGCGATCGCTCGCTTGTACGAGCGATTGCTGGAAGCGACCCCGTCGCCGGTGGTGGAGCTGAACCGCGCCGTCGCCGTCGCGATGGCTTACGGCCCGCAGGCCGGCCTGGAGGTCGTCGACGCGCTGGTCGGGGAGCCTTCGCTGCGCAACTACCACCTGCTGCCGGGCGTGCGGGGCGACCTGCTGAAGAAGCTGGGACGGCTAGACGAGGCGCGGTCCGAATTCGAGCGGGCGGCGTCGTTGACGCGCAACGCCCGCGAGCGCGAACTGCTGCTCAAACGCGCCGCCGAGTGCGCACGGGAGCCTTCCTGATGCCCTCCTGACGGGGCTCTGGTTCGTGGAATGAGGTGAGCATGGGCCTCGTGGGCCGGGGATAAGCAAAAAGGCCGGAAATTCCAGGCCTTTCTGTTTTCTTGGGCGGCCCGCCGTCTTACGCCGATGCGCCCTTGAGCCGCTCGAAGGCGTCCGTGTCTTCGAGCGCGATCTCCTGGCCGCTGCTGGTCACGAGCAGCGGCCGCTGGTGATGGCGGATCGTCTCGCCGCTGACGATGCACTTCTCGACGTCGCTGCGCGAGGGCACGACAGTCGACTTCTAAGCCCGGGAAAAATGCTGCGGAAACTTTGGTACCAGGGCTTGACAGAAGCCCCCCCCAATATAATGCGGTCGCGAGTTCATCTGAGAGGAGTGGTTTCATGGGTGGTTGACGGGCAGGGCAACCTGGTATGACCTCTGTGAACCCGGTGGCTCCGAATCGGCGTGTCCTCAGGGATGTGATGGCAACTACGCCCATGTGGCATGGCCGCGAACTAACGACACGTTCGGGAATTGCGATTATTCGTGCAGCAACGTCAACGCCTGGCACTCCTGCACGGATGCCGTTTGGATTTACGACGAATGCACAGGCATGGGGTCATGGGCACAAATCCGAGACTGCTGTCCCTGCAACAGCCAAGGTTCCACGCCTTGTAACAACAACTACGATTGCGGTGGGGAATATTACCATCCGTCTTACAGCAAATTGGTTGTCGATCTGGTTCTGGATTTCTTCCTGTATCTGCACGGAATGGAAGGCAGGGCTCCTGTCTCGATCTGTCAAGGCGACTATTATTGTCCCTGAGTCGCCTCGGAGGTGAGGACAGAATGAAAAGGTTTACTCGGCGCGGTTTCCTCCTAAAAACGGCGGTGGCTCTCGTAGCGTTCGTGCCAGCCTCCAAGGCGCTGCTAGCTTCCGCCCGAAACGTTGTGTCATCGCCGGCCGAAGGCGTCCCTGGGACAGCATCTCCTCCGCCGCCCCGCCCGCAGACGTTTGAGGCCCTGCCGACTGTAAGGAGCGGGACTCTTGTCCGGGAGGCTGCAGAGCTCATGGAGCTGGAGGCCGGGCAGCGCACTACGATTCTGCATTTGTCGAACAGCACTCTTATCTGGGATGGCTCATGGGTGGCAGAGCCTCCCATTCAAATAGGCGACAAAGTGCATGCCATTGGCAAGCCCAGACAGGATGGCAGCTTGGACGCTGAGAAGCTATACGTGAACCCAGTCAATTACATCGGCGTCGTTGTTGAACTTCGCGGTGGGCCTGCAGCACCAATCACATTTGAAATGCACGATCGGTATGACAGTAGGCGCGGTGCGGCCGGTCCGCACCAGGTGCGCATTGATCCAAGAACGACGATCGTCCTGCCAGACGGCCAGCGCCGTGAGCTAGGAAACGAGAGGGTCCCCGTCCAGGCTGGCCAATCTGTCCAAGTCGTGGGGCGGAAGCTCAGCAATGGAACGGTGCTGGCCGCCCTCTTCTATCCCGACGCGTAATAAGTCAGAATGTCGTGGCTCTCGTTTGCTCTGGGATTGTACTTCGCGATCATGCTATTGGTTTCAGGTGCAAGCAAGGTCGCTGACCTGAATGCTTTCCGCAGCACCCTAGTCAAGCATAGGATATTGCCCAGCAAGCTAATTCCACAAGTGACATGGATTATACCGTGTGGTGAAGTTCTGACGGCAATTTGGCTCGCATCCGGAATAACTCCGGTCGCATCGTCTGCCATCGTGCTTGGCCTAATGACCATTTTCCTTGGTGTCGAAATCTTTCTTCTGAAGACGCGAAGGGCAACTACATGCGGCTGCTTTGGCGTCATGTATGCGCAGACTGTCGATGCTTCATCTGTGGCGGCGTCACTAATTTTGGTCACTCTCGCAGCGCTTCAGCTGCTCGTAGCGAGCGTCTTCGAGCCCCAATTGCCGCTTGCGGCTCGCACGATTGGCTTCTCAACTGTCTGCGCTCTCGCGTTCGTGCTGCTCGCCTGCGGACTCGTCCTCCATTTCGCAAGGTCCGCCTCTCCGCCAGCTCGTCAAACGCGAGTTCCACCTCGCGTGCACTGACAGGACACTCGACGGCCCTTTCCCTCTCTGACTGTCCAAGAGGGAAAGGGAGCCTTGGACAGTTTGATTCTTACGCCGATGCGCCCTTGAGCCGCTCGAAGGCGTCCGTGTCTTCGAGCGCGATCTCCTGGCCGCTGCTGGTAACGAGCAGCGGCCGCTGGTGATGGCGGATCGTCTCGCCGCTGACTATGCACTTCTCGACGTCGCTGCGCGAGGGCACCTCGTACATCACGTCCAGGAGCGTGTCCTCGAGGATCGTGCGCAGGCCGCGGGCGCCGGTCTTGAGACGGATGGCCTCGTCCGCGCAAGCCTCCAGGGCGTCCTGGGTGAACACCAGCTCCACGCCGTCCAGCGAGAAGAAGCGCTGGAACTGGCGCAGGACGGCGTTCTTCGGCTCCAGGAGGATGCGGATGAGCGTGTCCTTGTTCAGCGACTCGAGGCCGACGACCAGAGGCAGCCTGCCGACGAACTCCGGGATGAGGCCGTAGGCAAGGAGGTCGTCGTGGGTGACGTGCTTCATGAGTTCGTCCACTCGCTCCTGACCCTGCTTGCGGTCGAGGTCGGCCTTGAAGCCCATCGCCCGGCGGTCGCGGCCGAGACGCTTCTCGATGATCCGGTCGATGCCCTCGAAGGCGCCGCCGCAGATGAAGAGGATGTTCTGGGTGTT
>DATMBD010000172.1:0-6466 GCA_035559355.1 Dehalococcoidia bacterium | reverse complement strand
CGTGGTTCGCATTTACCGCCATATTTTCTACCTGGTGGGCGACAGCCGCGAAGCGGAAGACCTCACCGCCCAGACTTTCCTCAAGGCCTGGGAGGCCATCGACCGCTACAAGGAGCGCGGGGCGCCCTTCGTGGCCTGGTTGCTGCGCATCGCCCACAACCTGACCGTCAGCTACCTCAGGTCGAAGCGCGAGCACAGCGCCCTGGACGAAGGCTTCGTCGACAACAAGCGGGCGGGCAACCCTGAGGAATCCCTGGAGCAGGCGAACGACGAGCGGAGCGTGCGCCAAGCCGTCCTTCGCCTCAGGGATGAGCAGCGCCAAGTGATCATGCTCCGCTTCGTGGAGGAGATGGATTACCGCGAGGTGGCGGCGGTCATCGGCAAAAGCGTGCCGGCAGTCAGGGTAATCCAGCACCGGGCGCTGGGAAACCTCCGAAAACTCATGCAGGAGTGAGCGGCGGCCAACAGATCGCGAAGGCTGCGCCGAAGATAAGGATAGAATTCCAGGACGGACCCAATCATGAACTCCGAACACGTGAAGCATCTCATCGCAGAGGCAGCGCCAGAGCTCGAGGTCGTGGCGGCGAAGATTCGTCCTCTTCCGGAGAACGTCATCCCCTCGGACGAGTTCCTGAAGCGCACGCGACTGCGCCTTCTGCAGCTGCCCCCCAAAGACGCCAAGTCCCGTCAGGCAGCGTAGAGCCCTTCGTGACCGGTACGACGGCGCGCCTGAGGCCGAGCCCGGCGCCTGCAGCCGGAGCTGCCGCAGCTGACCGCGCGCGCCTGGCCGGCGTCTCGCTGGAAGCTGGCCTGGCTTTCCTCCTGGCGGCGCTGTACCTGGGAACCCTGGTCCGCTTGGTCCACATCCTGGGCGGAGGCAGCTTCCCCCTCAACGACGGCGGCATGTTCTACGCCATGGTCTCCGACGTTAAGGCCAATGGCTACGCGCTGCCTCGTTTCACGTCCTACAACGGCGGCGAGATTCCCTTCGCCTACTCGCCGCTGACCTTCTACGCGACGGCGCTCCTCTCCGAGACGGGGCTGGTCAGCATCCTGGATCTCCTCCGCTTCCTGCCCTTTGTGGCGAGCATCCTCACGGTCCCCGCATTCTTCCTGCTGGCGACCTCCTTGCTGCCGGACCGGCGGGCCGCGGGACTGGCCACCGTACTGTTTGCGCTTCTGCCCCGCGCCTTCGACTGGCAGATCGTAGGAGGGGGGCTGACGCGGTCCTTCGGCCTCCTCTTCGCCCTGCTCGCGCTTTCTGCCCTGTACGCCTGCGTGCGGGCCCCTTCCTGGAGGCGGAGCCTGGGAGGGGGCGCCCTGCTCGGCGTCACGGCCCTCTGCCACATGGAGATGGCCTGGTTCGCCGGGTTTAGCTACGCCGCTGTCCTGGTGGCCTACGGGCGGACCCCCGCATCCGTCCGCCACGCCACGTTGTCCCTCGCCGCGGCGGCCGCGATTTCGGCGCCATGGTGGGGCACCGTGCTTGCCGTCCACGGGGCGGAGCCCTTCCTTGCCGCTATGGACTCGGCCGAGCATTCATTTCTTGCCCCGCTCAAGCTCCTCTTCGTCGGCTTCACCAACGAGCCCTTCTTCCCGTTGGTGGTCGCCCTCGGGCTTCTCGGCCTGTTTGGGTCGATGGTCGACCGTCGTTTTTTCCTTCCGGCCTGGCTGCTTCTGATTTTCGTGCTCGACCCCCGCAAGGCCCCGACCTACGCGACGGTTCCGCTCTCGATGCTCGCGGCCTACGGCGTTTACACGCTTCTCCAGCCGCGGCTGCAGGGGTCGGTCGCCCAGGCGGGCAGAGCGGCGCCGCCTTGGGCGTCGAAGGCCGTTCTGGCAAGCCTGATCGCGTACGCCACGCTCGGAGGCCTGGGCGCTAGCGCGGCGCCAGGCTCGCCTTTGGTCTCGCTCCCGGCTGACGAACGGGCCACTTTTGCCTGGATCGCCGCGAACACGCCCGCAGAGGCGCGCATCCTTGCCGTGACCGGCGACACCTTCTTCGCCACAGACCCGCGCTCGGAATGGTTGCCCGCTCTGACGGGAAGGCGCAGCGTCGCGACGGTCCAGGGGTCGGAGTGGCTTGCCGGGGACCGCGGCATGGTCGCGACCCGCGCGCGCTACGACGAACTCCAGGACTGCGCCGCCGCGGGCACAGACTGCCTCAGCGAGTGGGGCGCGAGAAACGGCCTGCAGTTCGATTACGTCTACGTGGCCAAGTCCGACGGCGAGGGGCCCCGTGACGGCCGCGATTGCTGCGCCGCCTTGCGCGCAGCGCTTCGTGAAGACGCCTCCTACGCTCTCGTGTACGAGGGGCGCAGCGCTGAGGTCTATCGGCGCATCCCTTAGCAATCCCTGTCTGGCTTGCGACGGCTGGCGGCGCCGCCCGTTGGCGGCAGCCTCAAACGCGCCGGGACGCCTCGTGTCTTCGTCTCGTTGAGGCCGGCACGGGTCTTTCGCTGCGGAGGTGTGTCAGCCTCGCATAAGGGGAACCCCTTCAGACTCTCCCGGACAGGCCGAATACTCATACGTAGGTAATAACACCAGCTTGACCGAGGCGAAGTGCCTGGTGTGTTGTAACGGAGGTGTCGCCTAAAGACCGAAGCAGAGCGCAGCCTTCAACCCCCGGCGGAATGAGACTTGGGAAGGTCCAGCCACCGGGTCCGTGCAGCGACAGGCAGGATGCCGCGGTGGTCCTCGAACGAGGACAAGAAATCACAACAGGAGAAAAAATGCAGCTGATTAACTACGCACTGACCAGCCTGCTTGTCCGCATTCAGAACCTCCGCGAGGAGAAGGGCCAGACGCTGGTCGAGTACGGCCTGATCGTTGCTCTTCTGAGCATCGCCCTGATCGTGGCCCTGACGACTCTGAGCGACGAGCTCGAGGCGGTCTTTGGCAAGGCCAGCAGCGAGCTGGGCAACGCCGCCAGCTAATCTGGCAAGCAATAAAATGGGCGCTTCCGGCGTTGCTGGAAGCGCCCATTTTTCTTTCCTCGGTCTTCTGATCTTCAAAGCCCCTGCCGAAGTTAAAAGAGAAATCCTGATTAGGAGTCGAAATGGCAGCCTTTTACGCCCTAGTCAACGCTGCGAGACGAATTAGGAGCCTCGAATCCGGGCAGACGCTCGTCGAGTACGGGCTCATCGTTGCCCTGCTCGCCCTCGGCACTATCAGTGGCCTCATGCTCGTAGCCGGCGGCACGGACTCCCTCTGGTCCAAGATCGAGGACGCGCTCGTCGCCGCCTTCGAAAACGTGCTTGCCTGACAGGCAGGCAAGCACGTTTTGGGGGCTGGACGGCCTAATGGTCGCCGGCGTCAAGCCGAAAACTTAGTAGAGCTTCGTTCATCCATTTCGTCTCCTGGAGGGAGCACACATGAGTCGTAACGCTGCTGCCTTGAATCCTGCCCGCGGGAACCGGCGTTTTATCCTCCTGGCCCTCGTGCTGGGCCTTCTGGGCGCCGGGCTCGTGTACGTGGCGACGTCTCGCAACGCCACCACAACCCGCAGCGGCGGCGCGGACACGCCCGTCGTCGTCGCCAAAGTGGATATCCCGGCCCGGACGACTATCACCGCGTCGATGGTCGAGGTCCGCTTCGTCCCTGCTGACGCGCGCAGCGTCCAGGCCTACGCCAAGACCGAGGAACTGGTCGGCAAGGTTACGCGCTTCCCGATCGCCGTGAACGAGCAGGTCCTTTCGAGCAAAATCGTCGACCTCTCGCCCACCTCCTCGGCGTCGACTCGCTCCCTTTCCTACGTCATTCCGCCCGGCAAGCGGGCCTTCTCGATCACCGCCAGCGAAGTCCAGGATGTCGGCGGCTTGCTGCTCCCGGGCGACTACGTGGACGTCTACGTCATCTATGACGTGGAGTTCCGCGACAAGACCGCGGACGCTTACCTTGTCCAGGTCCTGCTTCAGAACAAGGAGGTCCTCGCCGTCTCCCAGACGATCGTCGACATCGTTCCTTCGGCGACGCCCAGCGCGAGCGGCCAGCGCGTGCGCAACAGCGAAGCCGCGCCCAAGCCAGACGCCCAGACGGTAACCCTTGCCCTGACGCCTGAAGAGGCCCAGATGCTCTACCTGGCCGAAGGCAACGGCAAGATCCGCCTGGCGCTGCGACCGTACGGGGAATCGCAGGAAGTCCCGATCAACTTCGCGACCGAAAACGACCTCTTCCCGCCAAACCTGCCGAACCCGTTCGTTCGATAGAGATCAGTAACTCCCTTCCAAGGAGGGACCGGAGGATAAGTTGCCGAAGAACTTAGAAGTCGTCGTTGTAGACCCGGATGTCAACAGTCGGGCCGACACCAACAGAGCCCTAGCGCTCGCTCACTTCACGGTGACGGGTGAGGCCGGCTACGGCATCGATGCCGTGACGATGGCCCGCGAGAAGAACCCGGACATCATCGTCCTCGCGATGGAGGAGCCGGTGGCCCGGGCCTCGCAGACGATGAGCGCCTTGGCGGATGCCCTCCCCGAGACACCGATCATCGTCTACTCCAGCCTTTCGGACGCTGCTTCGGTGCGGCGGGCCATGGTTTCCGGCGCCCGTGACTATCTGGTGAAGCCGCCGCGGCCTGAGGAGCTCGCCCGCGCGATCTACGCGGTGTTGGAGCAGGAAGAGCGGCGGCGCACCCGCCTGACAGGCGAGACGGCTTCTTCGGCGGCCCGCGGGACGGTGATCACCATCTTCGGCGCCAAGGGCGGCATCGGCAAGACGACGATCGCGACCAACCTTGCCACGGCCCTCTGCAAGAACACGAACAGCTCCATCGCCATCGTCGACATGGATACCCGTTTCGGCGACGTGGCGATCATGATGGACGTCGTCGTCGAATACAGCATCGCCGACGTCGGCCGCAACATCGACAGCGTCGATCGCGACACGATCCGCGACTATCTCGTTCAGCACGGCAGCGGTGTCCAAATCCTGCCGGCGCCGCTTCACCCCACCGAGTGGGGCGCGCTGCACAGACACCACATCGCCCGCGTCATCGAGCTGCTGTCGCAGACGTTCGACTACGTGGTCGTGGACACGCCCGGGGCCTTCAACGAGCTCGTCGCCACGGCCCTGGAATCGGCCGACATCATCCTCCTGGTCACGAGCATGGACATCGCCAGCATCAAGGACACTGCCCTGGCCCTGGAGATGCTCCGGGCCGCGGCGGTATCAGAAGACAAGGTGAAGCTGGTCATCAACCACTCCACGTCTTCGAACAGCCTCCGCGCCGAGGACGTGGAGCGGGTGCTGGAGTACGAGGTCTGGTGGCGCATCCCCCATGACGTCGCCGTGAGCAACAGCAACCAGCTTGGCCAGCCCATTGTCCTGGCAAAGCCCTACGCGCGGGCATCGCGCGCCATCACCGACATGGCATACAGCCTGGCCGGCCTCAAACGCGAGAGGAAGGGCTTCCTCGACCGCGTCCTGGGCCGCTAGGCGAGACGCATACGTCCTTTAGGAGGGGCCAGACGTGAACGACTACGGGCAGCGGCGACCGATTTTCCCCAATACTCCCCCGAGCCGCAATCAGGCAACTCGCAACCCGCTTCTGCAGTCGAGCGAAGCGTTCAACGAGCTGAAGTTCCGCCTTCATCAGCGCCTGATCGAAGAGCTTGATCCCTCCAAGATCGAGAACGGCGATAGTTACAAGGCCCGCGAAATCGTCGAGGGGGCGGCGAAGGCGCTGATCGCAGCCGAGATGCCGGGCGTCGTCGGCTTCAGCCGCGACGAGCTCATCGCTGCTGTCTGCGACGAGATCCTGGGCTACGGGCCCATTGAGCCGCTGCTGCAGGATCCGTCCATCTCGGAAGTCATGGTCAACAGCCCCGACACCGTCTACTTCGAAAAGGAAGGCCGCCTCTTCCTGAGCCCCATCCGCTTCCGGGACGCGACCCACATCATGCGCATCATCGAACGCATCCTCGCGCCCCTCGGTCGCCGCGTGGACGAAACCTCTCCCATGGTCGACGCTCGCCTCCCGGACGGCTCCCGCGTCAACATCATCATCCCCCCGGTCGCGCCCAAGAGCCCAGCGATCACAATCCGCAAATTCCGCGCCGACAAGATGACCATGGACGACCTGATCAACGTCGGCGCCTTGACGCATGAGCTGGCCGAGTTCCTGCGCGCCTGCGTCCAGGCGAAGCTCAACCTGATCATCTCCGGTGGCACCGGCTCCGGTAAGACGACGCTTCTCAACGCCCTGTCCGGCTACATCCCGGACACCCAGCGCATCGTCACGATCGAGGACCCGACGGAGCTGCGGCTGCAGCAGGCCCATGTCGTGACCCTAGAAGCGCGCCCCCCGAGCCTGGAAGGCCGCGGCGAGGTCACCCAGCGCGACCTGGTCAGGAACTCGCTGCGTATGCGCCCGGACCGCATCATCGTCGGCGAGGTGCGTGGCCCGGAGGCCTTCGACATGATGCAGGCCATGAACACCGGCCACGAAGGCTCGATAAGCACCGTG
>DATMBD010000171.1:0-8290 GCA_035559355.1 Dehalococcoidia bacterium | reverse complement strand
CTGGAGGTCATCCTCAACTACCTCATGTCGAGCGGCCTCATCGAAGAAGGCTGGTACCGCCGCTCGATGGAGTACCTGGCAGCCAGCCGCGCGTCCGAGTAGCTGCGGAAATCTCCTCGCCGTCCGAAAATCCATTCACCGGAGGTTGCTTGCATGAAGAGATTGGGCTGGCTGCTTTTGCCGCTTGCTGCCACCGCGTTGGCCCTCGCTTTCGCTTGCGGCGGGGACAAGGACAAGGGCGCGAATTCGACCTCGTCAGGCGAGGGAGCGTCTACCGGCGGGAGCGGCTCCGCTTCTGCCCGCGAGCTAAACATCAACGAAGCTTTCACGGCGCTGCAGGACCTCCGCAGCTTCCGGTTCGACCTGGCGATGAAGATGGACTTCGGCGACGCGCTGGCCGGCCTGCAGAATGACGAGACCGGCCTGGCCGCTGCTTTCCTGGCCTTGTTCAGCGACATCAAGATGGAAGGCGCATACGTCGCGCCGGACAGCTTCGACATCAACATGCGCCTTGCCGGGCGCGACATGCGCATCGTCCAGATCGGCCGCGAAGCCTGGATTAACGACGGCAGCGGCTGGACCGCGGCCGACGCCAGCGGCGCCCTCGATCTGTTCTCAGGCGCGCCCACCGACCTCGCCAGCGAGCTCCTTCCGGCCGAAGTCCTCAAAGTCGCGAAGACGTCCTCCGAGACCGTCAACGGCGTGAAGGCAACGAAGTACTCCTTCGACAAGCAGTCGCTGAAGGACGTCGCCGAGCGGCTGGGTCAGGACACGGGCAGCTTCGACCAGGTGGACGACATGCAGCTGAACCTTTGGATGACCGAGGACAACCTGCCCGTGAAATTCGCCCTCACCGCGAAGGGGACGGATGAGGCCGGCAACAAGATCTCCATTTCAATGGAGATGAACATCAGGGACCTCAACAGCGACTCGATCAGGATCACCAAGCCGGTTTAGGCGGGCAGCGACACCCTCCGGACCAGGGAATCCTTCCGTCGCGGCGGCAGCGTTACGATTCGGTGACTTGGGGTGTCAGGCCTCGCCCAGGCACACCCTGGCGACCTGTTCGCAGGTCTCGCCCGCCTTGACCGAGACCGAGCCGACCTGCCGGAAGGGCGCCGCGAAGTCCTCCGCCTTCTGCTGGGAGTCAGCCTCCACCACCAGCACGACGGTGTGCTCCGGCTCATTCACCCAGTCGGCCAGGAGCGACAGTCCCATTCGCTGCGCGTTATCCGCGGTGACGTGTCCGCGGAGGGCGCGCACCATGTCTGGGTTGCGAGTAGGGCAGGTCTCCGCGGTGTGCACGTGCTGGATTAGGTATAGCGCCAAGATCTTCTCCTCCGGACTCCATGCGGGGTCGTCTGCATTCAGTTTACGCCAGGTTCCGCTTGAAGAAATCCACCGTGCGGGTCCAGCTGAGCCGAGCCGCCTCTGGATCGTAGGCGGAACCCGTGTCGTTGAAAAAGGCGTGGCCGGTCCCTGGATAGATGTGGAACTCGACTTGCTTGCCCAGGCTGCGCAGCTCGTTCTCCAGTGCCCGCGCCGCGTCCGGAGAGGCCCAGCTGTCGTTCTCGGCGTAATGGCCCAGGACGGGACCTTTGACGCGGGACAGGTCAGGCTGGACGCCGGGAAGGACGCCGTAATAGATCACGGTCGCGTCGACAGGCTTGAGGGTCGAGATGTACAAGGAGAGGCCGCCGCCCAGGCAGAAGCCCACGCTGCCCACCTTGCCCGCACAGGCTGCGTGCCCGAGGAGGTAATCGTAAGCGCCAGCCATGTCCCTGGCCGCCTCGTCCATCTTCATCGCCATCATCAGCTTTTGCGCCTCATCCGGTTCGCTGGTCACGCGGCCGTGGTACAGGTCCGGCGCCAATGCCAGGAAACCCTCGCCTGCAAACCGGTCGGCGATGCCCTTGATGTTGTCGTTCAGGCCCCACCACTCCTGGATGACGATGACAGCCGGCGCGGGGGTCCTTTCCGGTAGCGAGAGGTAGCCCTCGGCGGTGCTGCCGTTGCTTGGGAACCGGACGATCTCGCCTGGCATCGAATCCTCCTTCGTCTGAATTGTGAACGGCGGCAGCTAACATAGCACCGAGCGATGGACGAGGAACAGGCGCGGCCAACTCCTTACCAACCGCGAAAGCCAGCCGACTCCCTGGCGCGTCTGACGGCGGAGATCGTGGCCTGCCGCAAGTGTCCGCGCCTCGTTGCCTGGCGGGAGGAGGTCGGGCGCGTCAAACGGGCCGCCTTTCGAGACTGGACCTACTGGGCCAAGCCCGTTCCCGGCTTCGGGGACCCTGACGCCAGCGTTTTGGTGGAGGGGCTCGCGCCCGCGGCCCACGGCGGCAACCGGACGGGGCGCATCTTCACGGGCGATAAGTCCGGCGACTGGCTCTACCGCAGTCTGTACCGGGCGGGCTTCGCCAGCCAGCCGACCAGCGTCAGCCGCGATGACGGCCTCCAGCTTCGCGGCGCCTACGTGGCCGCTGCTGTCCGCTGCGCGCCCCCGGCGAACCGCCCGTCGGTCCAGGAGCGCGACAACTGCCTGCCTTATCTCGCCCGCGAAGTCGCCCTCCTGAAGCGCATCCGCGTCTTCGTCTGCCTTGGCGCCTTCGCCTACGATTGCCTCAGCCGCGTCATCGGCCTGCGGCGCCGCCCAGCCTTCCGTCACGGCCTGGAGGTGACGCTGGCCGACGGACGCGTCGTCCTTTGCTCCTTTCATCCCAGCCAGCAGAACACGTTCACCGGACGCCTGACGGAGCCCATGTTCGATGCCGTATTCGTGCGGGCGCGCCAGCTAACCGAGGCTCAAGGCGTGCCTACCGCCTCATCTTCCTCTGCCGGCACGCGCACGGCAGGTGGCTCCGGCCGGTAAGGCACGATCGACGGCGGCTCCCACGTGGCGATGTACACCGAACGGTCGGCGTAAGCCTCGATCAGCTCGTCGACGCGATCCGGAAGATACCGGGCCCAGACGACGTCGCCGTTGAAGTCGACATTGTTCTCCGGGAAAATCGCCCCGTAGCAGGCGAAGCCATACCACTCGCCGCAGTCGTCGAGCATGACGAGAGCGTGGTGAAGCCCCAATTCGTCTTTGAGCTTGACCAGCCGCTTATCGACGAAGTAGGCGCCGATTCGCGATTGGGCAGTGTTGTGCACGTTCGGGAAGCGGTCGGTCGTCCAGTCCTTGTTCCAGCCGAACAGCCAGCCGCCAGCGCCGTCGATCATGAGCAAGCCCAGAAAGCCATAGACGACGAGCGCCGCCGGCCAGGCAGGCGGGCGCAGCCCGAGCCGGGGCCAGAGCGCCAGTCTCGCGATGACGTCGCGGATGAGCCGGACCGCCTCGTCGGCGCCATGGGCGCTGAGCAGAAATAGGAACGGGAGGGCGTGGAAGAGGTATCGCGGGCCTTTGTAGATGCCGGCGTACTTGTAGAGCACGTAGACGCCGATGAGCAGCACGGCCGCAACCAGGCAGAAGTAGTCCCACCGGTTGCGCGTCCCCAGGACGAAGGGCAGCAGCACGAAACCCAGGGCCACCCACGCCGGCCAGCCGCTCAGCATGGCGATGAGGCCCATGATCTGCTGCTGTTGGTTATGGAGGCCGTTCTCGAGCGTGTGACCGTTTTGAAAACCGAGGATCGGCTCATAGGTGGGCATGGCCTGATAGGGCGATGTGAACAAATCGCCGGTGAGGCTGGCGTTGTAGGCGAGCATGGCCGCGACCATCAGGGCTGCGCCCGCGACGTAGGCGCTGGCGTGCTTGAGAACCCGCAGGCGGCCGTCGCGGGGCAGCAGGTCCCGAAGCACGACGGCGCCCCAGAGCGGCGCCAGCAGAGCAGTCTCCACGGTGCGCGTGTTCAGCGCCAAGCCGAAGGCGATCCCGCCCACAAGCCCCGAGAGGACGGGCCGTTTGCGCTCCACCAGGCAAAACAGGGCGATGAGCGCGAAGAAGACCCAGGTGCTGTGGGCCATGAACGTGCTCGACTGGAGGAGGAAAAAGGGCGAAGTAGCCAGAAGGACGGCCGCCACCAGGCCAACGCGGCGATTGTAAAGGCGGCTGCCGGCTAGATAGATGAGGCCCACGGACGCGCCTCCCAGCAGCGGCGGCACCAGCCAGATCGCGCCTACGGCCGCCCCGAACGCCAGCGCCAGCGGGTGGCCGAAGGGGTAGAACGTAGACCACTGACCGTCGTGTTCGAGGAGAAAGCTCGGCTGCCAGAATTCGAACGCCTCCTTGACCGGCGGCACGGGGGCGCTGAGACGGCCCTCCGCGAACAGCTTCGCCTGGTACACGTAGCTGTCCTCGTCGGGAAGTTGCGGCACCGCGAAATGATAGTTCCGCATTTGGTCGGCGAGGACGGCCACGGTCAGCACGGCAAGCGCGCCGGCCACCACTCCCGAGGGGGACAGCCGCCGAAGGCCAGCCGACACCCAATGAGGCATCCGACGCCAGTCCAGCCTGCGCCCGAGACGAAGGCGGTCCATGCCAGCGCGAGCGGCTGCGAACGGGAACGTCAGAAAAAGGGAAACCCCGAGCGCCGCCGCGAGGCCGAGGAGCACGTTGGGATAAACGCCGACGATCATCGCCACGATCGACTTGAGCAGCGCCGTCCGGTCCGGGAGGATTGCGGCGGCATATTCGGTGCCCGTCCACTCGCCCTCGTCGTTGAAGACCTCCACGTAAGTCGGGTAAGAATCGCCGATGAGATGGAGGGCGACGCGCATGAAGCCCTTCTCGCCCAGCTTCATCCAGAAGCCGTCACCGTGGCTGTTGCGGTAGGTGACCGTGACGATCTGGTCGCCCCAGCCCGGCTGCCTTAGCTCGATCTGGTTCGGCTCCTCCAGCCGCGTGGCGACCAGGACGCCCTTCTCAATTTCGAAGGCGCCGGACGTGACCTCCCAGAGCCCCTCGTCCAGGGAATCGAAGTCCTCGCGGAACAGCACCCGGCCGCGCGGGTCTGTTACGACGACGGAGTCGATTCCCTGCGGGTCGGGCAGGCTGGGCATTCCCTTGTAAAGACCGAAGGCGAGCGACCCGCGCGAGGGCAGGTCCGCCTGGACCCACCTCTCGCCGCTGTCGGGCCTGGGGATGAGCTGCTTGCCGTCCAGTTCTACCCGATAGCGATTCCCGATAGTCTCGACCTTGACAGTCGTCTTCTGCCCGCCTTCGCTCCAGCCGTAGGCGGCGATGAGGATGAGATTGAGCAGGACGGCGACGAGAATGCCGGCCCCCAGGCGAGGCGCCGCCGCCCTCATGGGCTCAACGAGTCTGGGAAGCAGACGTCCTCTTTGTTTCAAGCGGCGAGCCTTAGTTAGAAGCCGATTTCCAGAGATACATCTCGTGATTTTACGATCAGGGCGACCGTCGGAGCTTGCGGCCCAGGCGGCGGCCCCATGTATCGAAGGGCGGGGCCGCCTTCAGACGCACAAGTGCGGAAGCGAGAAACCTAAAGGAAAGAATGCAAGACCCGGCTCGGGCCGGTGACCTTGGGTCTATCGGCTGCCTCCTGCGTCAATCGCGCCTCGGGAGCTTGGCGCGTAGCTCGTAGAGCTTCGTCAATGCTTGGAGCGGCGTCATCGCATCCAGGTCCAGGGCGGCCAGCTCCCTTTCCACTTCCGACGGCTCCGCTAGCGGCTGAAACAGCGCCAGCTGCGGTGCTGGCGCCGGCATTCGGCCGCGGTTGCCGTTCCTTCCCGCTTCCTCCAGCGTCCGCAGGACCTCCCGCGCCCTGTCCACCACGGCCGCCGGCATGCCGGCGAGTTCGGCGACGTGGATGCCGTAGCTGCGGTCGGCGCCGCCATCGACGATGCGGTGGAGGAAGACGACGCGCCCGTCCTGCTCGGTCACGGCCACGCTCTGATTGCGCACGCGGGGCAGCGACGCGGCCAGGGCCGTCATTTCATGGTAGTGGGTGGCGAACAAGGTCTTCGCCCCGCGCTCCGGATGGGCGTGCAGGTATTCGACTACCGCCCGGGCTATGGCGAGGCCGTCGTAGGTGCTGGTGCCTCGGCCGACCTCATCGAAAAGAACGAGCGACCGTCGCGTGGCGCCGCGCAGGATCGCCGCCGTCTCCAGCATCTCCACCATGAACGTGGACTCGCCGCGGCTAACGTCGTCCTGGGCGCCGATGCGCGTGAAGATGCGGTCCACGACCCCGATGGAGGCGCTGGTGGCAGGGACGAAACTGCCGGCCTGGGCCATGAGGACGATGAGCGCCACCTGGCGGAGATAAGTCGACTTGCCGGCCATGTTCGGCCCCGTGAGGACGACGATCTGGGCGCCGGCGCTATCGAGTTCCGTGTCGTTGGGCACGAAGCGCCCCTCGCCGAGGTTGCGCTCGACCACGGGATGGCGTCCGTCCCGGATGACGATGCGGTCGGACTCGTCCACCTCGGGCCGGCAGTAGCCATGGCGCGCCGCGGTCTCCGCCAGCGCGCTGTAGACGTCGATCTCCGCGATCGTGCGCGCGAGCGCCTGGAGCGCTTCCGCCAGCGCCGCCACCTGGGCGCAGACCTGACGAAACAGCGCCTCCTCCAGCTCGCCGATCGTCTCGCGGGCTTGAAGGATGCGCTCCTCCAGCTCTTTCAGCCGCGGCGTGGTGAACCGCTCCCCGCCCACGAGCGTCTGTTTGCGCTGGTAGTCCTCCGGCACCAGGCTGAGGTTCGCCTTGCTGACCTCGATGTAGTAGCCGAAGACGCGGTTGTAGGCCACGCGTAGGGATCGGATGCCGGTCCGGTCGCGTTCCTCGGCCTCCAGCTGGGCCAGGGCGCGCCGCGCATCCCCCGTGAGCACCCGAGCCTCATCCAGCTCCGGCGAGAACCCGGCTTTGATCACGCCTCCATCGCCGACGACCGGCGCGGGGTCGTCCGCGATCGCGGCCTCCAGCAGGGCGAGCGCTTCGCTCGCCGCTCGCGAGGCCGCCGCCACGTCGAACTCCCTGCCCGCGGCCGCGATCAACCCCGGACAGGCGGCAAGAGCGCGCCGCAGCGTGGCAAGGTCGCGTGGCAGCGCCACGCCGGCGACGATCCGGCCGACGATGCGTTCGACGTCCGGCATGTCGCGGAGGCGGTCGCGGATCTCCCCCCGGGCGAGGCCGTCATCGAAGAACCGCTGGACGCGGTCGAGACGCTCGTTGATCGCCGCCACGTCGAGCAAGGGCTGGCCGAGCCAGCGGGCGAGGAGCCGGGCGCCCATGGCGGTACGCGTCATGTCCACCGTCTCCAAAAGGGAGCCCTTGCGGCTTCCTTCGCGAGCGGAAACGAAGAGCTCCAGATGGCGGCGGGCGCTGGGATCGAGGACCATGAACCGGGAAACGTCATAGACGCGAAGGTCCTTGACGTTGGCGAGCGCCGCCTTCTGGTTTTCGGCCAGGTAGGCAAGCACGGCCCCTGCCGCTGCGGCCCCCAGCGGCTTTCCCCGCAGGCCGTAGCCCTCCAAGGATGCGACGCGGAAGTGCTCCCGCAGGCGGCGGCCGGCCTCCTCCGGCTGGAAGGCGTACCCGTCCAGATGCGTGAGCGGCGCCTGGATGGAGGCGGGCGGCTGGAAGCCCTCCGGCAGCAGGACTTCCGCCGGATCCAACCGGGCGATCTCGAGGCCGAGGTCCGAGGCTGGAAGCTGGGTCGCGCCGAATTCGCCCGTCGTTATGTCGATGAACGCCAGGCCGCTTTCCTCCCCGCCGGGACAGACGGCCGCGAGGTAGTTGTTCGTCGCGGCGCTGAGCAGCTCCTCCTCGACAGCCGTCCCGGGCGTAACCACCCGCACCACCTCGCGGGCCACGAGGCCTTTGGCCTTCCTCGGGTCCTCCATCTGCTCGCAGACGGCGACCTTATAGCCGCGTCCTACGAGGCGCTTGAGATGGGCTTGCAGGGCGTGATGGGGTACGCCGGCGAGCGGCACCCGCAAGTCCTTACCCATGGGCTTGGACGTGAGCGTGATCTCCAGTTCGCGCGCGACCACTTTCGCGTCCTCGTCGAACGTCTCGTAGAAATCGCCCAAGCGGAAGAAAACGATCGCCTGCGGGAAGCGGCGCTTGATCTCCAGGTACTGGCGCCGGATGGGAGTGGTCACGAGCTCCCTCCACGCGGCCCCGACCCAGCACGCGGGCAGGCGGGCGACCGGGCAAGGATCGGGGTCAGGGGGCGAGGGCTAGGGCGCGGCACGAGGCAATCGTAGCGGCAGACGGCGACGGCGTGTAGGCGGGACGGGACGCGACCGCCCGGCCCCGTCGCTGCTTGCCGGATTGCCCGATTGCCCGATTGCTGGATTGCCCGATTGCCTGCCTGCCGAACC
>DATMBD010000170.1:0-2419 GCA_035559355.1 Dehalococcoidia bacterium | reverse complement strand
CTCGCGTTGTCGTGCCTGATGTCCCCCGCCTGGGGCCGTTCCGAAAACGGTCGCGCCTTCCCCTTCGACGGGAGGGAATTCTGCGGGCACAAAAAAGAGACGGCGGTATAGGGTACCCGCCGTCTCTCCGTGTTCTTTAAGGTGCCTCCGGGCTTGGGGCCCGGAACCGGCAAGACTCTATCCCTGCGGCCGTTCCGCTGTCAAGCTTCCGGCGGCCGCGAATGCCGCCGCCCTTTCCCGCGTCGCCTTGATCATGTGCTCCGGGATCGGTTTCGGTCCGCCGAGGCCGTAGGCGTAGAGGCAGATCTCCGCCGCCTCTTCCACAGTCATGTTGGCGCGGATCGCCGCTCCCAGGGAATCGGCAAACACGAGCACACCGTGGTTCTCCAACAGGAGCCCCTTGATCTCCTCGTACTCATCCAGAACGGCGGCGATGTTGTTTACCGATTCATCGGAGCCGCGCGGCCCGTACTTCGCCAGGGGCACGCCGTCGTTCATGCCGTTGCGAACCAGCGCCTCGTAGGCCGGCGGGATCGGCTTGCCCGCGACGGCGAAGCCGGTGGCAAACGGCGAGTGCGTGTGGATTACGCTGCGCACGTCCTCCCGCTTGCGGTAGACGATGCCGTGCATCTGGATAATCTCGGCGCCGACCGGCATCACCGTCCCCTCGATCAGCGAGCCGTCGAGACGAAAGAGGGCTACGTTCTCCGGCTGCATGTTCGCCAGCGAGCCCCCTGCTGTGAGCAGATAAGCATCTTCGCCCGGCACGCGCATGCTGACGTTTCCGTGCAGGCTCTTGGTCATGATGCCGGTCTGCACAAGTTGCTTCGTGGCTTCGATGACTTCCTTGCGGTAGTTTGCGAGATTGGCTGTAGTCACGTGGATGCCTCCTCTGGCCGGCCCGATGCTGGCAGGCGGAACCGTGATCGGTGTGGGCAGTATGCTGACGGCGGACGAACGCAGTCAAGCTGAGCGGGGAGCCGCCGCATGAGCGGCAAGCTGGCAATTGCGATCACGACTGGGGGGACCGCTCTCGTCATCGCCCTCCTTGCCCTCGGTTTCGCGACCTGCGGCGCGTCCGAGGAGGTGCAACGAGAGCCGTTGACGATCGTCGCGGCCAACGGCACGACGGCCCGCCTCCAGGTGGAAATCGCCGATACGCCTGAGGAGCGTCAACGCGGCCTCATGGGCCGTACTGAACTGCCTCCCGACACCGGCATGCTCTTCGTCTTCGACTCCCCGCCGCGCGGCTTCTGGATGAAAGACACGCGCCTGGAGCTCTCCGTCGCCTTCATCGAGGACTGCGGCCGCATCGTCGAGATCGCTGACCTGGAGCCCCTCTCGGAGCGCGTCGTCGACACCGATAAGCCCTACAGCTTCGGTCTCGAGGTTGCGCGGGGCTGGTTCGAGCGCAACGGCATCGCCGTCGGCGACATCGTCGCCATCCCCCGCCAGTACCGCCGGCCCGGCTGCGCATAGGGGCAGCACGGCGACGGTCCGCGGAGAAGGGCCCGCGCTTCCGGTGACGAAGTCGCTTGGTCTCCCTTCCGAGAGATGAAGCTGTTAGACAAGGCTCCCTGCCTGGTGCAATCTGTATTCGATGGCTGCGTTCTGCCGGGAATGCGGCGCCCCGCTGGAGCAGAAGCTCGCGTTCGGCAAGACGCGCGGCGTTTGTCCCCGCTGCGGTTACGTGGACTTCGAGGACCCGAAGGTCGCGGTCGGCGTCGTCGTCGAGATGGACGGGCGCATCGTCCTCGGGAAGCGCAACCACGAACCGAAGCTGGGCTGGTGGTCGTTTCCCTCAGGGTTCGTGGATGCGGGCGAGGTGCTGGAGGAAGCGGCAGCGCGCGAGGTGGAGGAGGAGACGGGGTTGCAGGTGCGGATCGACCGCCTCCTGGGCGCCTATTCGCGTCCGGGGGAGCGCGTCGTGTTCATTGCCTATGCCGGCACGGTTGTCGGCGGACAGATGGCCGCTGGCGAGGAGTGCATGGAGGTTGCGGCTTTCCCGCCGGACGAGTTGCCGCAGCTGGCGTTCCCGAACGATGAGGCGATCCTCGCTGCGTGGAGGTCTGGCCGCGGCGCCCTCCCGGCCGCGGCGGAGGCCGGCGCCGAAGCCGTCGGCGACATCGTCGCCATCCCCCGCCAGTACCGCCGACCCGGCTGCGGATAGGGGCAACGCGGCCAAGGTCCGCAGAGAAGGGGCCGCGCTTCCGGTGACGAAGTCGCTCGGTCCCCTTCCGAAAGATGGCTGTTAGACAAGGCTCCCGGCCTGGTGCAATCTGTATTCGATGGCTGCGTTCTGCCGGGAATGCGGCGCCCCGCTGGAGCAGAAGCTCGCGTTCGGCAAGACGCGCGGCGTTTGTCCGCGCTGCGGTTACGTGGACTTCGAGGACCCGAAGGTCGCGGTCGGCGTCGTCGT
>DATMBD010000169.1:0-3392 GCA_035559355.1 Dehalococcoidia bacterium | reverse complement strand
CATCCTCTTGCCTCGCGCCCACCTCGTGCCCGTGGGCGAGGACCAGCTGCCGATCCTGGAGATGACGCGGGAGATCGTGCGGCGCTTCAACCGCCAGTTCCGGCCCGTGTTCCCGGAGCCGGAAGCGCTCGTCGGCCGCGTGCCGCGTCTCGTCGGCATCGACGGGCCGGCGAAGATGAGCAAGTCCCGCGGCAACACCATCGACCTCAAGGACGACGCCGAGACCGTCAACGAAAAGGTCCGCCGCATGTACACGGACCCCACCCGCATTCGCGCCACGGACCCCGGGCACGTAGAAGGCAACCCGGTGTTCATGTACCACGACGCCTTCAATCCCGATAAGGCCGAAGTGGAGGACCTCAAGGAGCGCTACCGCAAGGGAAAGGTGGGCGACGTCGAAGTCAAGCAGAAACTGGCGCGAGCCATCAACGCCTTTCTCGACCCCATCCGCGACCGCCGCGCCTACTACGAGGCGCATCGGGACGAGGTCCGGGACGCGCTCGAGAAGGGCATCCGCGAGACGCGCGCCATCGCCGACGAGACCATGGCCATGGTCAAGGACGCGATGCAGATCAATTACCTGGCGAAATGAGCGCCATGGACGGTTATCGACGGCACACAAGCGCCGGCCGCAAGAATCGTTGCCGCAGCCTTCGCGACGAGGCCGGCCGCCACCGGATAATCGCAGAGCGAGCAGCGACGCCGCTCGCATTCCATTCAGCAAGACAGGAGGAAGCATGACTCACGAATTCGTCCACAGGCTTGACGCGATCATCGCGGAGCGGAGCCTGCTCAAGCACCCGTTCTACCAGGCCTGGAACGCGGGAACGCTGCCCCTGGAGGCGCTGCGGGAGTACGCCCGCCAGTACTACCACTTCGAGGCGGCCTTCCCGACGTTCCTGAGCGCCGTTCACAGCCGCATGCAGCCGGGGCCGGCGCGTCAGGCCGTCCTCCAGAACCTCTGGGACGAAGAGCACGGCGCCGAGAACCACCTGGCGTTGTGGCTCCGCTTCTGCCGATCGCTGGGCCTACCTGATGACGACATCGTCGCGGGCGAGCCCAACGCCGAGACGCGGGCGCTCGTCGACGGCTTCAAAGCGACGTGCACCGAGGGCAGCGTCGGCGAAGGGCTCGCGACGCTGTACGCCTACGAATCGCAGGCCCCGGAAGTGGCGCGTCAGAAGATCGCCGGCCTGCGCCGGTTCTACGGCTTCGAGGACCCCGAAGGTTACGAGTTCTTCAGCGTCCACCAGGAGATCGACCTCGATCACTCCCAGGCGGAGCGCGAGGTTATCGCTGCGGCCGCGGCCGACGCCTCGGCCCGCGCCGGACTGGAGGAGGCGGCGCGCACGGCTGCCGACCGTCTTTGGCGCTTCCTGGACGGGGCCTACCGCTTTCAGCGCTAGGTGCCGGAACCATGGAACCAGTGAACCATGGAACCAAGGTGTGACGACCGGTAGGTACTCGTTCAGGAACCTTGAGCTTTGGAGGGATGCTCAGGAATTCGCCGTCCGAGCCTGCCGGATCGCCGATGCGCTTCCCGCCGAGGTCCTCGGGAGGCAGCGAATTAGGGCTGCAACCTCGATCGCTGCAAACATCGCAGAGGGCCATGCCCGGTACTCCCTAGCCGCCTATCGGAATCATCTTTCGATTGCCAAAGGTTCGACGGCAGAGGCGGAACATTGGATAGACCTGCTCATGCGACTTCAGTTCATCGACGCAGATCTTGGCAGTGCTCTCGAACGAAGTTGCATTCGTCTGACCGGCGCCTTAACGAGGCGAATCGCTGATCTCGAGCGCCAGGAGGAGCGAAGGCGCGTGCGCGACCAGGGCTCGCAATACACTGCAGAGCCCCACCTGGTTCCATGGTTCGATGGTTCCATGGTTGAGGGGGCCGCGGAGGGGGACGGCCCGTGATCCTCTATCCCTCCCTCGACGAGGCACGGGCCCTCGCCGCGCGCGGCAACTTCTGCCCCATCTTCTGCGAGGTCCCGGCGGACCTCGAGACACCGGTCTCGGCGTTCCTCAAGGTGGCGCGCGGGCGATATTCGTTCCTGCTCGAGAGCGTGGAAGGCGGGGAGCGCCTGGCCCGCTACAGCTTCATCGGCACGGAGCCCTACCGCACGTTCCGGTCCGGCGAGGGCATCAGCGGCGACCGCGCCGCGGGCGACCCCCTGGCCACCGTCGAGGCGGAGCTTTCGCGCTTCCGGCCGGTGGCGGTGCCGGGGCTGCCTCGGTTCACCGGCGGGGCCGTCGGCTACCTCGGCTACGAGGTCGTCCGCTACTTCGAGCCGCGCGTCCCCAAGGCCGCAAACGACGCCTTGCGCATGCCGGAGGCCGTGTTCCTCTTCACCGACACGCTCCTCGTATTCGACCACCTCCAGCACAAGATCAAGGTGGTCAGCCACTTCCGCCTCGACGGCGAGATCGAGGCAGCCTACCGTCAGGCGGCCTGGCGCATCGAGGAGCTCGTCGGCCGCCTCGAGAAGCCGCTCAGCCAGCTGCCCTACCGCGCCGCGGTCGATGCCGCGCCGGCGGGAGAGCCCGTCACGTCCAACATGACGCCGGCGGAGCACGCCGCGGCCGTGGAGAGGGCGAAAGCTTACATCATCGCCGGCGACATCATCCAGGTCGTGCTCTCGCAGCGCTTCCAGCGGCGCACGGCTGCCCATCCCTTCGACATCTACCGCGCGCTGCGCACGATCAATCCCTCGCCGTACATGTTCTACCTCGACCTCGGCGAGGCCCAGCTCGTCGGCACGTCGCCGGAGATGCTGGTGCGGGTGGAGGACGGGAAGATCGACTACCATCCCATCGCCGGCACGCGGCCTCGGGGAGCGACGCCCGAAGAGGACGCGGCGCTGGAGGCGGAGCTCGTGGCCGACGAGAAAGAGCGGGCCGAGCACGTCATGCTCCTGGACCTCGGCCGCAATGACGTGGGCCGCGTGAGCGAAGCCGGTTCCGTGCAAGTGCCTCAAGTCATGGACGTGGAGCGCTACTCTCACGTCATGCACCTCGTCTCGCACGTGACCGGCAGGCTGCGAAAGGGCCTAACGTCCTATGAGGCGCTGCGCGCGTGCTTCCCGGCCGGCACCGTATCCGGCGCGCCGAAGATCAGGGCGATGGAGATCATCGCCGAGCTGGAGCGCGACCAGCGCGGCCCATACGCCGGCTGCGTCGGCTACTTCGACTTTTCCGGCAACCTCGACACCGCCATCACCATCCGCACGATCCTGATGAAGGACGGCGTGGCGCACGTGCAGTCCGGCGGCGGCATCGTGTACGATTCCGACCCCGCGACGGAGTACAAGGAGACCGAAAACAAGGCGCGGGCGCTGATCCGCGCCATCGAGCAGGCGGAGGCGATGTCAGCCGGCCGTCCCGCCGGGAGC
>DATMBD010000168.1:0-5470 GCA_035559355.1 Dehalococcoidia bacterium | reverse complement strand
CGCAGTCTGCAACGTCTGGCCGATCACGTCCCACACGCTGGGATCTGACGTCCCGTAGCGCCAGACCGAGGCCTTGACGCCCTGCCGCTGGATTAACATGCCCAGGAACCGCTGCCATTCCTCCGCAGGGGCGTTCCCCTGCCCGATAGGGGAGACAGGTTTCCCAAAGCGCGAGAAGATGTCGACAGTCATGTTGACGATCAGTTCGGGCGTTACGCCTGCCGGCCCCACGGGGTAGCCGTGCTGGGCCATCCGCGTGTGGTTAGCCGGCGTATCGAATGTCCGCCAGTAGGCCTGAGGGGCGATCTCGTCCGAAAAGGCGACGAATTCGTCGAGCGGGACCTTGGCGGCCTGCCAAGGCCGGGCGTCCGGCGCTACGACGATATGGGCTTTCGGCTGCAGCCTCCGGAGCTCCTCCCCGAAGCGCAGGGCGGCGTCGCGGCTCCCCGTCCAAAAATTGGTGCCGTCTCCGGGCTCCAGATCGAGGTAGACGCTCTGGGCCCCGGCCTCGATGACGATCGAGCAGGCGATGGCCTCGGCGACGGGATCTATTCCCTTCGGGACGCACCAAGCATGAAACGCGACGTTCCTTTCGGAGAAGAAGCGCGCCAGCCAGGCGACCTGTTCGGGTCCCCAGATCGCGTGCACGGAGCGATCCCACTTCGCCATCCAGTCGACGCCATCGTGCGTCTTGACGATCACGCCTAGGGAGCGCTGGCTTAGCGCTTCGCGGACCTGGTCGGCGAGGGCGTCACGGTCGAACTGCCATACCCACACGGCGCCGTTTTGCTGCGCCTTGGCCGCCTGCGCGCCTTGGGCCAGGCCTCCAACGCCGGTGACGGCCAGCCCGCCGGCGGCGGCCGCGCCCGCTGCCGCCTTCAGGAACGATCGCCGGCTCATCTCGATATTCATCTGCGCCTCCCTGTCCCGGAAGCCCGCCGCGCGGGGCACACGGGGACCTAAGCCGCGGCGCGGAGCGCCGAAGCCGAGGGTCCGTCAGCTTCGCTGCGGGTTGGGGCCGGGCGGGTTGCCGCAGCCCCGGCGACGGGCTAGCCGGTGCTTACTTGCTCTCCCCGGGCAGACTCCCCCCGATGGTGTCGTTCAGACGGTCTCCCGAGAAGACGCGATCTTGTGCGCGACGAACGCAGCCGAGCGCGCATGGCGAGCCTGCCGCCGAGCAGGGGCGGGAAGTGCTGAAGGGGCGGGGCTGGGACGCGTGCTGGCCGATTGTCACGCCTGGGGCGCGCCGTGGTCTCGTGTCCGGCGCTTGCCCTCGCGGACTTTATCGGCGGACAGGGAGGGAGTTCAATCCCTCGTAATACAAGATCGTTATGTTTTTACGCTTGAGGTGTAAGAGAATCGCTACCTGTTGGAGCCGCCGCCGGCGTGCTCGAGAACGCGCTGAACGCCTTCGGTGAACGCCATCCACTCATCCCGTAGCCGTCGGTATTCCGCCTGGCCCCGCTCCGTGAGTGAGTAGATGCGCCGGCGCCGGCCTGCCTCCACGGCGTAGCGGCTCTTGAGCAGGCCTGCGTTTTCGAGCCGGTGCAGAGCCGGGTACACGGTGCCATCGGAGAGGTTCAGCTCGCCGCCGGTCCACTCCTCCAGCTTGCTGATGATGGCGTATCCGTATGCCGGCCCTTCCGCGAGGACGGAGAGGAGGATGACGTCAAGGTGGCCTTTTAGGGCTTCGCCCCGAAGGACGCTAAATGGGCTGCTGCTCATGAGACCTGCGCCTGCTTTCAGAACGTTTCCCGAAGCGAGAGTAGCGAGATTTGGCTTTAACGGGACGTTCAAGCATCCCTCGCCAGGCTACAGAAGTCTCACATCTGAACGCGAGGCTTGGCCAGGCTGGGGTCAGGCATGCCGCCGTGAGCGACGTTTGTGGTGTAACGCGCTTGTCAGCCGCCCGTAATTCCTTTCCCTGAGCGCCGGCGCCAGGCTGGAGGCGGAGGTGAGACGCCCGGCGCAAATCGAAGTCCCCTTATGTTTTGTTTCCTTAACGTCGTTTGCAGGTCTCGTGACGCGATTCTAGTGGCTGGCTGAATACCCTTGGATTGCTAGACACCCCAAGAAGGAATCCCATGGCAAACTTCGCCGACGCCCTGGCAAAGGACAGTGCCTTCACCTCCTCCCCGTCCTTGTCCAGCCTCAGACTGACAAAAGGACGGCTGGTGTTGCTGCTTTGTTTTGCGGCCGGCCTAACGGAGGTCCTGCTCGCAGTACGGTTTGTCGTCCAATTCATGGGCATGGGCTGGAGCTTCGTGGTGCTCCTCACCGACCCCCTTGTTGCTCCATTCCGGGAATTCGAGCCGTCCCCTACGGACAAGACGACGGGCGTGTTCGAGTTCGCCACGGTGTTGGCGGCCGAAGTCTATCTCTTGGCGTTCATGGCGCTCGTGACGCTGCTCGCCGGCCTTCCCCTCCTGCGGCTCTTAGCCAAGGGCGTGTACCTGATGCTCTGTGAGCTGGGCCGGCTCACCGTAGATGCTGCGGTCGTGACGTGGCGGGGCGCGCGAATCGCAGGTCGCTGGACATGGGCGGCTTCCCGGGTCGCGGCGGCGTGGTGCGCCCACCGCTACGTACTGGCAGCAGACTGGACTTACTATCAGGCCGATCTTGCCGCGCGGCGTTCCGCGGTTGCGGCCCGCGAGGCGGGCCTTGCCCTGGGCCGTCACGCCAGGCTCCTCGCCGCGGCCGCCGCTCGCCGCTACGACGGCGCCTGCCTTTGGCTCGACGACACCTCGGTTCGGATCTGGCGCCACACCATCCGGGCCGCGCGCGCCTGGGCCTCGCGCCTGACTGGAGGCCGCCGATCTCCGTCAGAAGCGCCCCCTCGGCGCCTGGTCAAGTCTGCAGCGTCGGCCGTCATTGACTTCGCCCAGCGTGCTTGGCGCGGCTACGATGCAGCGGCTTTGTGGATGGAGACCGCGGTGCGGCACGCCGCAAGCGCGCCATCCGTCGTCCTCCGTCGCGTGGTTGGCCTGTGGCGGACAGCCGGCCAGGGAGGAGGGCCACGGGGTGGAGAGTAGTTTCTTTCTTCCAATTCCGCCCGAGCAGGCGCTCGAAGAGTGCAAGCGTCTGGACCTGGAGCGGTTCAACCTGAAGCTCGTACCGATCCCGGCCGAAGGCGGCTGCGTGATCGCCATCATTCCCTGCAAGGAAGAGAAGGCGCGATCGCAGCGCCGCTGGACGGAGTTTTTCAGCGGTATTCGCAAACGGCGGGCGGTCAGCCACGCGCTGGCGCAACTGAAGCCTGCCCTGGCCCTCGGCCGCCGCCTGCCCGCGTATCGCTGAGCAGCCAGCCAGGACCTAGGTAACGAAGCAGCGAGGACGAGGCATGGGAAAACAAGCCCTCCGCTTTGCCGCCAGAGCCTGCGTGGCGTTGGCCGCGGCCTTGGGCGGGTTCGCGCTCGCCGGAGTCGCCCTTGTGGTGGCCAGCGGTCTCTACATCTACTACAAGGAAGCCCGCAGCTTCGTTCCGCCGGACGAGGTGGCTGTCAATCAGCCGTTCTCCGGAGCCCGTATCTACGATCGCCACGGTGAGCTCCTCTACGAATTCGTCGATCCGCTGAATGGCCTAAGGCGACCCGTCCCGCTCGACCAGGTCTCGCCCTACCTGATCGCCGCCACCATCGCTACCGAAGACGCCAACTACTTCGAAAACTCGGGCCTGAACGTCCGCGGCCTGGCGCGCGCCGCTTGGGAGAACCTGGGGCCGCTGACCAGCGAAAAGGACGAGACGGCCTTCCAGGGCACGGGCGGCAGTTCGATCACGCAGCAGTTGGCGAAAAACCTCTATATCCCGCCCGAGGACCGCGGCAAGCGCTCCATCTCGCGAAAGATACGGGAGACTGTCTTCGCCCTGGAGCTGACCAGGCGCTACTCCAAGGAGCAGATTCTGGAGTGGTACCTGAACCAGATCAACTATGGCGGCATCTACTACGGCGTCCAGGCCGCCAGCGAGGGCTATTTCGGCAAGTCCGCAAAGGACCTCACCCTGGCCGAGGCCGCCCTCCTCGCCGGCATTCCGCAATCGCCGTCCTCGCTGGAGCCCGTCTCCCACCCGGAGGCCGCCCAGGCCCGCCGCGACGAAGTTCTGGAGCTGATGCGAAGGATGCGCAGCATCCAGATCGGCAGCGAGAGGCACCTCGCCCTGAGCGACGCCGAGATCGACGCGGCCAAAGCCGAGCCCGTGGCCGTCGTCCCTCAGCAGTTCGTCCTGAGGGCTCCCCACTTCGTCTTCTCGCAGGTGGCTCCCCAGCTGGAGGCGATGTTCGGCAAAGATGCCGTCTACCGCGACGGCCTCGTCGTCACGACGTCTCTCGACCTGAAGATGCAGGAGCAAGTGCAGCAGATCCTCGAACAATGGATCCAGCAGTTCGAGAAGATCTCGAACAGCCGCAACGGCGCCTCCATCGTCATCGTCCCGAAGACAGGCGAAATCGTCGTCTACATCGGCAGCCGCGACTATTACCGCGAGGACATCGACGGCGAGAACGATAACCTCGTGAGCCTGAATTCGCCCGGCTCATCGTTCAAGCCTTTCGTCTATCTGGCGTCGTTCTTGAAGTTGGGGTGGAGCCCGGGGACGCTGCTCAGCGATAGCCCCGTCAGCTTCCGGGAATCGAACGGAACCGTTTTCACGCCGCGCAACCCTTCCGGCGGCTACTACGGCCCGATCTCGATTCGAAACGCCCTGGGGAATTCGCTCAACGTCCCGGCCTTCAAGACCGCCCAGGCGGTGGGCGTGAGCAACGTGGTGGCCATGGCAAAGGCCTTCGGGTTCATGACCCTGGACAGCTTTTACGGGCCCTCGATCGCCATCGGCGGCGTGGACATCCGCGCCATCGACCTCGCCTACGGCTATGCGATGCTGGCCAACGGCGGCGTCATGGCGGGGCAGAAGCCCGCCGTCCCCCACGCGCCCGGCGAACGCGAAGTCGACCCGATCTCCATCCTGCGCGTGGTGAACCAGAAGGGCGAGGTCCTCTACGACGCCGACTTCAATCGCGTCGAGAAGCAGGTGGTCGATCCGGAATACGCCTACATGATCACCAACATACTCATCGACCCTAGCGCCCAATGCCTTACGTTCGGCTGTGGCGGCGTGCAGGTGCCAGGCTACAGCGTGGCCGTGAAGACGGGGACGAGCGAGCCTTACGACCCTCGAGGGCCCAACGCCCGCAAGATCGGCGAGACGTGGGCCTTCGGGTACACGCCGGATGCCGTGGTGGCGATCTGGGCAGGCAACTCAGACAACAGCCCGATCACCAACATCTTCAGCACCTCGATCTCTTTCCGGGCTATGCGGGACGCGATGCTGAAGCTCTACGGCGGCGCCCCGCAAACGCCATGGGTCTCGCCGCCCGGGCTGGTGCGGTCGAGCGCGTGCGGCAGGAGTTCGATTGCTATTGGCTGTTCTCCGGACCTGGTGCTTCGCCGCGGTGGGCAGGGCCAGGAGCTGGCC
>DATMBD010000167.1:0-2921 GCA_035559355.1 Dehalococcoidia bacterium | reverse complement strand
CCGCCATGGCTGCCATTCTACCCTGCATGTATCGCCTTCACCAGACGCTCGGTCCAGCGTGCGGCTAGGCCACAGGCGCTAAGGCGACCAACGGAACCTCGCACCTAATCAGCGGCCCGGCTAGGATGAGGCTGCGCTCGTCATGCTGGATTCGGTGCCCTTGTGGCTGCATATTCTGGGCGCCGCCATCTGGGTCGGTTCCCAGGTGATGCTGTTCGTGGTCGTGGTGCCGGCGCTGCGGCTGGCCGAAGACCCCCGCGCCCGCGCCGCCATCCTTCGAGGCGTCACCCGCCGCTTCGGCTATCTGGGCACAGCCTCCCTCATCCTGCTCTTCCTCACCGGCATCGACAACGTGGACCGTTACTCGCCCTCCGACATGTTCGACATCCGCTACGGATGGGTCTTGACGGTGAAGCTGGTGCTGTTCGCTATCGTGCTCGTGCTGACGGCGCTGCATTCATTGGTCATCGGGCCGAGGCTGCTGGCGCTGCAGCAGGCTGCGGCCGCGTCCCCGGACCCGGCTACGGCCGCCCGCATCCGCGACCTCCGCGTCCGCTCCGTGGCCTTCTCCGGCCTCACGCTCCTGCTCTCGATCGCCATCCTCTTCTGCGCGGCGTTGCTGCGCAGCGGCTGGTCTTTCGAGGGGGTGTAAGGGGCCGCGAAGGCAGCGGCCTTGCCACGCCCTCCCGCGGAAGATGCGAGTGTCCCTCGCCGGCACGTAGCCTGGAGGGCAGGTCATGCCCCCGGACGATGCGCGAGCTCACCGGTCGCGCTTCAGTGAACCGAAACGATCATTTCGCGCCGGCGGCCGGCGTGGCCGACGCCAGCCACTTCTCGAAGTCGAAGTCGTACCGCTCAGCGATGCGGCCACGGGCGATTTTTTGCAGGGGCGTCTTCGGCAGAGGCTCGTCAGCGAGCTCTACCTGGGCGACACGCTTGTAGGCCGCCAGGCGGCGTCCCAGTCGGTCCACCTCCTCCTCGACAAGCCGGCGCAATGAGGCCGCATCCAGGCTGAAACCGCCCTCCGCGGCCCGTAGGCGCGCCGCCTCCACGCTCGCGTATACGACCGCGGCGACGTGGGTCTTGCCGCGGGCACCGCGGCCGATGACGCACACGTCCTGGATGATCTCGCTTTCGGTCAGGTTCTCCTCGAGCTCGTCCGGGTAGACCTTCTCGCCCGAATCGAGGACGATTATGGACTTGCTGCGCCCAGTCAGATACACGTTCCCTTCGGCGTCGAAGCGGCCGAGGTCGCCCGTCCGCAACCAGCCATCCGGCTTTGCCTGGCGGGTCTCTTCCTCCGCCTGCCAGTAGCCGGCGAAGACGTTTTCGCCGCGGACCAGGATCTCGCCCTCGCCGCCCTGGGAGACGAAGATGTCTTTCTCCGGCACGTCCGCGAGGCGCAGTTCGACGCCGGGCAACGGCGCGCCGACGCTGCCGACATGGCGCTCGTAGTACCGGGTAAACAGAAACCGCGCTCGCGAGAACCTCTGCACGGCGATCGCGGGCGATGCCTCCGTCATGCCCCAGCCCTGAAGCAGGGGCAGGCCGAGGCTGAAGAAGTCGAGCGCCGTCTGGGGCTTGAGGGCGGCGCCGCCGCTGACCAGAAACCGGAGGCGGCCCCCAAGCGCCTTGTGGATGCGCCGGAACACCAACGGCCCCAGGTTAAGGCCCGTCAGCTTCTTGATGGCGCGCAGCCTGGCCTGCCAGGCAAGCAGCGCTTGCAGGCGCCCCTCAGCCTCGGCGCGCGCGAGGAGGTTTTGGTACATGAGCTCATACAGGGCGGGCACGCCGAAGAAGATCGTCGGGCGGTGCTCTTGCAGGCGGTCGCGGATGCGGCGGAGGTCGTTTTCGATGACGAAGTGAGCGCCGACCAGGCCCGGGAGCAGGACGGTGGCCATGAAAGGAAGCGCGTGGTGCAGAGGCAGCACGAGGAGCACGGAGTCCCTCTCGCTGACGTCGAGCGTGGCGAGCACGGCGTGAGCGTTCGCCATGAGATTGCGGTGCGTGAGCATGACGCCTTTGGCGCCGCCCGTCGTTCCGGAGGTATAAATCACCGCTGCGAGGTCATCGGGCGCGACCGTCCGGGCCCCTAGCTCCCGTCGCGAGGCCTCATCTGCGGTCGAAGCCAGCGCGTCCAGGCCGAAGACGCCTTCGAACTCCGCCCCGCCGTCGTCGAGAAGGACGACCCGTTGGGCGAGCGGTTCCGGACTCAGCTTCTCCAGCACGGTCTTCGAGACGAAAAGCACACGGGAAGAACCGGGACGGCGTACCTGCTCCTCGATTTCGCGAGGCTTGAGGTCGAAATAGACGAGCACTCCCGCTCCGCCCGCCTGGACAGCCGCCAAGTAGGCGACGATCCAGTCGATGCCGTTCTCGGCGCAGATTGCCGCCCGATCACCCTTCTCGAAACCGGAGGCGATGAGGCCGGCCGCGACCTCGCGGACGCGGCGCCTCAGTTCGCCCCAGGTGATCCGGCGCGCGCCCTCGACGTACGCAAGGCGTTCCCCATAACGCTCCGCCGCGTAGTCGAGGCCCTCCGAGATGGTTGCCGGCCGCTTCGCGCTCATTGGCGGGAGTATAGCGGCCCGGCGACGATTGCGGCTTCCTCGAGGCTGGGCTACGCTCGCGAAGCCGGCTCGGACAACATGAACAAGGAGCAGCGACCGTGGATATCTCCCTCGACGGCAAAGTAGCCCTGGTCACGGGCACGGGGCCTAACATCGGCAGCGGCCTCGCGCTGATGCTGGCCAAGTACGGCGCCAAAGTGGCCTGCAACGATATCCGGCCGGAAGCGGCGGAGGCCTGCGTGCGCCGCATCGAGCGTAACGGCGGCACGGCGATGGCGGCCGTCGGCGACGTCTCCAACGAGATCGAGGTCCAGGCCTACATCGCCCGCGTCCTCGACGCCTGGGGCAAGA
>DATMBD010000166.1:0-2591 GCA_035559355.1 Dehalococcoidia bacterium | reverse complement strand
AGAGCAAGCTCGGCAGCTTGTAGCTCGTGTCCCAGGTCGTCGCCAGCTCGATCACCCGCGCCCGCTGCGGGTAGACGCAGAGCGCCTGCCAGTAGACGTTGTCGCTGGCCCCCTCGCCCTGCAGGCGCACCTCGACGAGCTTCGAGCCGTCGGGCACGACCTCGCCCACACGCCGCATCCACTGCCAGGAGCCCTGGTCGTGCTCGACCGTCGAGCCGATGGCGGCCGCGTTGGTCACGTCGCGCAGCACCAGCTCGGCGTTCGTCCCCGACGCGAGGCGCGAGAGGGCGAAGACGTTAAACGTGTCGCCCTCGGTCATGTTGAAGCGCTGGCGGATGTAGCCGCCCGCCTGCGTGTTGACGATGAGACCGGCGCGGATCATGCCTGGATACACGACGTCTGAGTCCGCCGTGCTGACCTTGGAGAACGTCGTCGCCGGTCCGCCGTCGGCGTCCGACTCCGTCCACGACGTGGTGGCGGAGTTCTGGAAGCCGGCGTCCAGCGTGACGGTGCTCGCCGGCTTGATGCACAGCGGTTCCAGCGCCGGCGTGTAGACGTCGCGCAGCGCCTGGTTGCAGGCGTCGATGATGAACTGCGGGTGGATCCCGTGGTAGAGACAGTAAAGGTTTCTCGCGGTAGTGTCCGTGAAGTTCGGCGAGATCGCGACCGCGCCGTTCGAAGCCGTGAGTGTGCCTGCAGGCCGCCAGTCATCGGCGAGGCCCGTCGTGTTCTCCGGTCCCCAGAAGCCGGCGTTACGGCTCAGGAGCTCGTTGCCGCCCCAGTTCGAGTTGGCGAAGTAGTAGGCGGACGTGACCGAGCCCGCCGCGATGGTGGACTGGTTGCTCGCGATATACAAGCCCAAGCCGCGCCGCTCGACGAGCAGCTGCGCTATCTGCAGGCCCGTAACCGTGACCGCCATCTACCGCTTCCTCTTTTTCTTCGCCTGCGCATTGGCTATGCGGGCGGCACTCTCTTTGCTCTTGCCCTTGCGCCTGAGCGCGTGATACAGCTTCCAGTTCTTGACCTGAGGGCCAGGCATCTCAGCGCGCCGCTTTCCTCCCCTTGGCCGCAAGCTGCGCCATCTTCTTCGCCCCGTACTTTTTGCGGCCGACTGCAGCCGCTACCGCAGCCGGATTGCGGGCACCGGCACGCGCCGCCTTCGCCTTGACGGCTGCGAACCTGCCGCCCTGTCCGAGCGGCGCTTTCGGATTCGGCTTCGCCTTGCTCTTGGTGGAGCGCATCGCCTTGCCACGCGCGCCTTTCATGCGCTCGGCCGCCACCTGGCTGCGCCGCGCGCCCCGCACGGGTTTTCCCTGCGCGTCGTAGTGCGGCAGCTTTGCCCGCGCCTGAGGGCTCATCTTCGCCGCCGCTTTCGTCGTGTGCGCCATCTCGCTGCTCCTTTCCTAGATCAGGCCGCTGCCGATAACCGGCCAGGCGTGCTTGTACTTGCCGTTGCCATTGCTACCGCCGGCGGAAACGCTGAGGGCACCGGAAGCCGTCGCAGTAGCGGCCACCTGTCCCGCCACCGGCACATAGACGGTGAGGGCGCCTGAGACCGTTGCTTGGGCAGCGGAGGCTCCTGCCACGGGGACATAGACGCTGAGGCTGGCGGAGACGGTCGCCTGTCCGGCCGAGGCACCGGCCACAGGTACGTAGACCGTGAGGGCGCCTGCGGCAGTCGATTGCCCGGCCGAGACGCCGGCGAGGCTGAAGACGATAGACAGGACGCCTGCTCCGCCGGACACGCCGGCGGAGACGCCCGCCACGGGGACGACGACCGAGAGGTTGCCCAAAGCAGCCGACTGCGCAGCGGAGACGCCGGCGACGGGGACGTAGACGGTGAGCGCGCCGGAAGCGCCGGAGGCCGCAGCGCTCGCGCCGGCGAGACTGACGGTCGTATCGGGGCCTTCCAGGTAAGCAGCGTAGACGAAGACGGCCGTCGCGCCGCCGCCACCGGCGGTCGAGACGCACTGGTAGCGGACGCGGAAGCCGTCGAGCGTAGCCTGAGACGTGATGCTGCCGGACACGTCCACGGAGCGCCAGGCATCGGCAGTGCCTGCTCCGGCGAGGTCGGCCAGCGCCCCGAAGCTGCCGCCCTCGTTCGTCGAGATGGCGTACTGGATTTTCCGCTTGTTGCCGCCCTTGCAGTAGGTCCAGAGCGTCCAGGTGCCGGAGATGTAAGTCCCTGTGTCGGGGAAGACGACGTCCTGCTGGTCGCCGCTGGTGACCTCGTTGACGTTGTCGGTCGTATTAGGAGTCGTGGGCTGGCGCACGCCGTCGTCGATGAGGTTCCAGCCTGTAGTGCCCGAGGATTTCGTCCAGGCGTTGCTTGCCCCGTCGGCGTTGGGGTCCAGGTACTGAGCCACATCAGTTCATCTCAGGTCAACGTAATGTCCAAATCGCCTACCGCGAACTGGGCGGTCTGGCCACTGTTCACGGCGACGCTGGACATCAGGTCTGCCCAGGCGATGAGGTTGCCACCTGTAGACGCGTCGAAGATGCCGAAGGCGACGACCGTCCCCCAGTTCGCCGTTGCCTGCGGGAACGTGATCGCGGCGCCGTTCGACTTCGCGCCACCGGAGGCCGCCGGC
>DATMBD010000165.1:0-2198 GCA_035559355.1 Dehalococcoidia bacterium | reverse complement strand
CTGGGGATTCGCGAACGCGCCGCGATGCTGAGCCTTTCCTATGGCCTGATGCAGTTCGCGAGGAAGAAGGCTCTCTCTCGCTCGGAGCGATACGCCGTCCCTCGAATTTCCTCGCAGTCCGTGCGGTCCTGGACGGCGGGGGAAGCCGCAGCGCAGTTGTCCTCGAACCACTGTTGCTCAGCCTGAGTGCGCACATTCGTCGCAGAAAGCGCCTGGCAGCTCGTCCGCATTGGGGCGTCTTTGGCCGCGGCGCTGCTGACCGTGAGGGTGACGGCGCTGCCCGGCTGGACGTTCGATCCCGTCGCCGGGAACTGGCCGACAACGAGACCGTCCGGCACTTTCTCGACGCTTGCATAGACGATGAGGTAGCCGAGCCGCCGGGACTCGAGGAACGCCTGGGCATCTCCCAGGGAGACGCCGACGAGGTCGGGCAGGACGCCAGGCGGCGCGTCCGGTATTGGCCGGCCCCCCGGTGGGAGCCCCGCGTCCACGCTTGGCGCCTCCTCTTTTTCCCCGCCGCCTGTCAGGTGCGGAAGGCTGCCGCCGGCAGCGAACACCGTGAGCACGAAAACGAGGAAGGCGCCCAGCAAGCCGCCAGCGAGCCAGAGCGGCCTCAATTCGCCCGTGTGAACCGAGCGCGCGGGAATCGCAGGCTCCTGGTCCCAGGCCAGCGGCAACGCTTTGAGTTCGGGCTCCGGATCCAAGCCGAGATAACGGCAATAAGTGCGCAGGAAGCCGCGCGCATAGACGGGGGCCGGAAAAACCGAGTAATCGCGAGCTTCGAGGGCGATCAGAAAGCGCTTGGAAATGTGAGTGCTGCGTTCAGCGTCTTCGAGGGAGAGGCCTTTCGCAAGCCGTACTTGCGCCAGACTGAGGCTGGCTTCGCTCATTTCTCCAACCCTGGAGGACTGACAATTAGGCTGACGTGATGCCTAAAGTAAAGCGGCTTTCGTAAGGAGTCAAGTAGTCGCAGCGCCGCCAGCGGCAAAGTCGGTCATAACAGCCCCGCGTGGTCGTGCCGGAGCGCCTGCCTTCAGTTCGATTGCGACAGCGCGGCAAAACGGCGCCGCGTCGGATCGGTACGACCTTCGCCGACCAGTCAACGTTCCTGCCGAGATGCTGCTGACTCGCCGCCCGGCCGCGGATCTTCGTCGCCTCCCGTCGCTCCGGCGGCTCCCAAGTCTTGCCGAAAAGCAAGCCCCTGCCACCGCATGATGAGGTAAACGCAACGGGCGGCCTCCTAGAGTCGGAGGGAAGGGAGGTGATCGCGATCTGTTGCCGAACTAGCGTCTATCCCCTCGACCATCGCATCGCTGTCGCGGTCCTGCAGGTGGGCCAGTTTCGTCCGACGTTTTGGCCGCCGGGCTCCGATTACGCTTCCACCTGGGAGCGCTCGATCCCCGAAGAAGGGACGAAGGTGACCGCTTCGCTTGCGGGCGACGCCCTAGATTTGACGATTGCGCCTTCGATTAGCGCCTACGTACAACATTCGGGGAAGCGCATCACCGCCGGCGTCTATTTCGAGATCGCCGCCAAGTACGCAGAGAAGGTCGGGGGCAAAGTCATCCAGCGCGCCACCGTCACCGGCTGCAAGTCTGCAGGAGACTCCGGCCTGCTCTTAGCCCACTACCCGGACCTGCCCCTGACCTTCGACCGAGTTTGCTCGGGCTTTCAATCGGTCCTGATGCCCGCAGACGAGACGGCGGCAGGCTAGTGGGGTCGGCTCCCTGCCTCACGTCTCGTGGTGGACGTGGAAGCCCAGGTGCTCGATCCCCTCGCGTCTTCCGGAGCTGAACGCGTCCTTGTCCAGCCTCAGCCGCACCTCGCCGTCCCGCTCGGCGGCAATGGCGTCGATACCGAACCAGTGGTCCGGCCAGAGCGGTATATCGACTTTGAAGCAGCTCCCCGCGGCGGCGACGACGGTGCCGAGCAGGTGGCCGTCACGGGTAACGACCTTTGCGCCGATGCTTGGCGTCCTGAATGTCAAGACCTCTCACCTCTCTGAATCAGAACTAACCACGAGGCTAATTCAATCTCAGTCACGCCGCCCTCAACGCCTGGGACGCCCGGCTGACGGATTCCTTGCGCCCCCGAGCAGTTGCACATAACTGCAACGCTGGCGGAGAGGCGTTTTCGCCGTCGTCAATCAGGCCACGGCGACAATGCTGAGACTAATCGAGACAAGTTGGAGGCCAGGC
>DATMBD010000164.1:0-2947 GCA_035559355.1 Dehalococcoidia bacterium | reverse complement strand
ACGGTGCGGGACCTGGTCATGGAGGCGCGGTCGAAGGGCCGGGACGGGTCCGTGCTGGTCCTGCCTTACGGCCAGCTAACCGTGCCCGTCATCGCATAGGGGCAAGCCGGCCCGAACGCGGGCGGCCGCGGGATTCATTTTGCGAAAGGCCGTTGAATCTGAACGGTCCCGCGAGGTCGGCAGCTTTCTAGCCGGGGTGGCGGAGCAGCCACCACTCGTAGGCGTCCGCCAGCGCCAGCCAGGAAGCCTCGATGATGTCCGTGCTGGCGCCGACGCACTCCCATTCGTACGTCTCGTCGCTGCACTCGATCAGCACCCGCACCGAGGCGCCGGTTCCGGCCGTGGAGTCCACGACCCTCACCTTGTAGTCCACCAAGCGGACGTTCTCGATGTCTGGGTAGAACTCGCTCAGCGCCTTGCGCACGGCGTTGTCAAGGGCGTTGACGGGTCCGTTGCCGTCGGCCGCGGTCTGCCGCACCTGGTCCTCGCCCTCCCCGCGGCCGTAGACGCGGACCTTGACCATGGCCTCCGCCTGCATCTCCTTGTTGCGGCGTGGCCGGTCACCGGCCCGTTCGCTGCGGCGCTCGACAACCCAGAAGTCGTCCAGGTTGAAAGGGCGGCTGTAGCCCGGAAGGCTGCGGCGCACGAGCAGCTCCAGAGAGGCGTCCGCGCCCTCGTACTGGTAGCCCTGCGCCTCCATGTCCTTGATTCGTTCGCTCAGCTCGCGGGCCTGCTCGCGCGTGAGCGGGTAGTCGATGCCGAGGTCTGCGAGCTTGTCCAGAAGGCCGCGGCTGCCTCCCAGCTCGGACACGAGCAGGCGGCGCTGGTTGCCGACCTTAGCCGGGTCAATGTGCTGATAGGCGCTCTCGATCTTGAGGACGGCGTCCGTGTGGAGGCCCGCTTTGTGGGCGAAGGCGCTGGCGCCGACATAGGGCTGTTGTGGCCACGGCGTCATGTTCGCGACTTCGCTGACGAAGTGACAGATTTCAGTCAGGCGGGAGAGCTGCTCATCCGTGACCACGTCCTGCCCGAGCTTGAGCTTGAGGGCAGCGATGATGCTGGCCATGTTGGCGTTGCCGCAGCGTTCGCCGTAGCCGTTGATGCACGCCTGCACCTGCTGTACGCCCGCCTGCACCGCGGCCAGGCTGTTGGCGACGGCAACATCGGCGTCGTTGTGGCAGTGGATGCCGAGCGGCACGTTCGGGAAGGCCGCCTGGACCTGCTCGATGATCCGCAGCAGGTCCGCCGTAAGCGTGCCGCCGTTCGTGTCGCAGAGGACGAGGCCGTCGACGCCGTTGTTGACGGTGGCGCGTAGGCAGGCGATCGCGTAATCCGCGTCGGCGCGGAAGCCGTCGAAGAAGTGCTCGGCATCGTAGAAGACGGCCTTTCCCCGCGATTTGAGGAAACGGACCGAATCGGCGAGCATGGCGAGGTTCTCCTCGAGCGAGGTGCCCAGCACCTCGCGCACGTGGAGTTCGTGCGCCTTGCCGACGATGGTGACGTAGTCGGTGCCGGCCGTCACGAGGTGGCGAAGGGTCGGGTCGCGGGCCGCATCGGCGCCGGCTCTGCGGGTGGAGCCGAAGGCGACGAGCTTGGCGTTCAGCTTCACGTCCTGCATGCGCTGGAAGAACTCTACGTCCTTGCGGTTCGCCCCCGGCCAGCCGCCCTCGATGAAGTGGACGCCAAGCTCGTCGAGCCGGCGGGCGATGCGCACCTTGTCCTCGACGGACAGGCTGATGCCCTCCATCTGCGCGCCATCGCGCAACGTGGTGTCATAAAGCTGAACGGTCATGAGCTCTCCTCCGGAATGGCCCCCTCTCGCGAAGAGGGAGTTGGTCTCGATCGGCTGGCGGTCAGCCAATGGCCCGCCCCGACTGGCAGTCGGGGCGCTGGGAGACCTCCGGAGCGGGAAGACGTTTCATTGGTATCAAGGATAGCAAGCGTAGCCGGGAGGGCAACCCGCGTCAATCCGGATTTCTCCCGAGGTCACGTCAACGCGGAACCCGACCCGGTCGAGGATGCGCCGCGACCGTGCCCGGTCAGCTCCCCGCCGTCGGGTCGCAGGCCCCTGCTCTCGAAGCCGCGCCTCCTCGGCTGTCATCTCGGGCGCGCGGGCGCTAGGCTTTCACGGTGAGACGGTCGGCGATTACCGCGCCCGCGAATGCCGGAGACTAGACCTAGAAGGAGACAGCCATGGACGCATCCGATCTGGCGTTTCTGCCTGCCGTGGAGCAGATGGCCTTACTGGAGGAACGCGCCGTCTCCAGCCGCGAGCTGCTCGACTGTTACCTGGAGCGTGTGGAATCGCTGAACCCGCGGCTGAACGCCATCGTCACGCTGGACTACGAGCGAGCCCGCCGCCGCGCCGCCGACGCCGACGACGCCCGATTTCGCGGCGAGTCCTGGGGCCCGCTGCATGGCCTGCCGATCACGGTAAAAGACGTCTTCGAGACGGAAGGCCTGCGCACGACCGCTGGCTCGCCGGACCTGGCCGACTACGTGCCCGACCAAGACGCGATCGTGGTGCGGCGGCTGCGCGACGCCGGCGCCATTATCTTCGGCAAGACGAACACGCCGGCCATGGCCGCCGACGGCCAGACGTACAACGAGGTCTTCGGCACCACGAACAACCCATGGGACGTGTCGCGGACGCCGGGAGGCTCATCCGGCGGCTGCGCCGCGGCGGTCGCGGCCGGGCTGACCAGCTTCAGCATCGGCAGCGATATCGCCGGCTCGGTGCGCATTCCCTCGGCCTTCTGCGGCCTCTTCGGCCACAAGCCCACCTGGGGCCTGGTGCCTCAACGTGGCCACATCCCGGGTCCCCCGGGCAGCATGATCGACCGCGACATCAACACCATCGGCCCGCTGGCGCGCGACGTCCGAGACCTGGAGCTGGCGCTTTCCGTGATCGTCGGCCCGGCAACGCAGGAGGCGCTTGGCTGGCGGG
>DATMBD010000163.1:0-2411 GCA_035559355.1 Dehalococcoidia bacterium | reverse complement strand
CATCCACGCGGTACTTCACGCTGATGCCCTTGTAGCCCGGGCGGACGCTGTCCGACAGCCCGAGGAAGCCGTGCAGGTCCAGATCACCTTCCAGCTCGTAGTCGAGCGCCCGCACCTCGATCCCCATCGCGGCCGCGTTGTAGATGAAGCCAACGGTCAGGCAGGAGGCGATGGCGTGCAAGACGGCCTCGACCGCGTTTGGTCCGGCGTTGCCTCCGAGAAGGACCGGCGGCTCATCGCCGATGAGCGTGAATGGGGCTTCGCGGGACGTGTCCTCCTGCCCGGCCCCGTAGAAGCCTTTGATCGTTGTGCGGCTGCGGCCGCCCGTCTCCCAGACCGTCCTGGCCCGGAAAGAAAAGCGGGCCAGCTCCGGCTGGCGCTTGATGGCCTCCACAGTCTCCGTGAGCTGAGACACGTTGACGCCGTTGCGAATGGTTGCGGTTGTCATGTCGCCCTCCTTCTGTGCGCTGACGCCGTCTGGACGTCGCGCCGAAACCTTAGCCGGGGGCGCTTCCCGCAGCCTTCCTCGTCACTTCCTGGTCTTTCCCTGGCCTTTCCCGGCGCCACCGCTCAAGATCGATCGCGCCTTCTCTGCCCGCACCGGTGCTCCCAGCGACAGGTAGATCGCTGCTGCCCGCTCGACGAGCTCTCGCGCGGCCTCGGTCCTGTCCGTTGCTCGCCCGCGCGCCTGCGCCAAGCCTTCCAGGCATCTGGCCTGCTCGTAAGGCTGCCCAACCGCCTCGAACAGCGATGCTGCCTCCTCAAAGTGGTCCGCCGCGGCTTGCGACAGGCCTCGCGCCAGGGCCAGCAGCCCGACCAGATAGCGCGCCGTCGCCAGCCACGAACGGCTCGCGAAGGCGCCAGCCGTCTCTTCGGCTTTGCGACAGGACTCCTCCGCGAGCTCCAGGTCGCCGTGAGCGATGTAGATGGGGACAGCCGCGGGATAGAGGAGGACATCGCAGCCGGCGCATTCGCCGACGACGCGCTGAGTGGCGAATCCCCGCGCAAGGTATCGTGTCGCCTCCGTGAGCACGCCGGCCTCGTAGCGGTTGAGCGAGAGGCTGGCGTAGATCCGCCCCAGGCTGTGCGCCTTCACCATGGGGCTGTCCGATGCCCGCGCCTTTTCGAGGGCCGCGGCCAGGCGACGATAAGCCGGCTCGTAGAGGCCCACCGCCGTCTCGATCTGGGCCAAGCGTTGGGCGCCCAGCACTTCACCGAACGTCCCGCCGAACTGCTGGCAGAGAGAGATGCTTTCGTTCAGGGCGCGTACGCTCTCCGGCCAACGGCCCGCCAACTGCAGGACGGCTCCCAAGGCGTGGTGGCAAAGAGCGAGCGCCCGCAGACTGCCTACGCGCTGCGCTTGCTCCAACGTGCGGCGGACAAGGCTTTCCACCTCCGGTAGCGGCCTATCACCATACAGGTGATACTCCCACAGTCAGAGGTGGGCCTCGAAGGCCTCGTCGATGTTGAAGCCGGGCACAGCCACGGCTTGGCGCTCCAGCTCCAGCTCCACCCCACGCTGCCAATCGCCGAGCGAGTGGCAAGCCAAGGCCATGACCTCGTACGCCTGCGCCAGCTCGGCCTCGTCGCCTCCGGCGGTGGCCGCGACGAGCGACCGCTCCGCCGCCTCCAGGGCCTGCCTGTTCTCGCCGCTGTGCCAATGCAGCTGGGCCAGCAGGTAGTACGTGCGCGAGACCACCTGCGAAGGCGACTGCTCGGTCAGGTCGCGGAGGGTTGCCGTAATCAGCTCCTTCGCCATGTCCGCCCGGCCGAGCATGATATGCCCGAGCGCGGCCTTGCCCCGAGCCCGTGTCGCGGCTTCGGAGTCGCCAGCGGCGAGGAAGGCATCATAGGCTTCCTGAAACAACTCCACGCTTCGCGCGGCGTTACCCCGCCTCCGCTCGACATCCCCCAGCAGCTCCCTCAACGACGCCGTCGCAATCGGGTCCACGCAATGGGGATGGTCTCGAATGATGGCGAGCGCTTGCTCAAGCAGCGCCGCCGCCTGCTCGTTCGCATACAGCGCCGATGCGCGGCGGCCGGAGTCGATCAAATAGCCCACCGCCCTATAGGGCTCGTCGCTGAGCGCGAAATGGCGGCCGATCGCTTCGGCGTTTGCGTCCGGCTGGCCGGAGATTCCCTCCAGCGCTTCCGCCAGCTGCTTGTGGAGCGTCTGGCGCCGCGCCCGCGTCAGGCGCTGGTAGATCGCCTCCCGCAGCAAGTCGTGACGGAACTTGTATCCGTCGCGCGTCTCTTCAAGGATGTTCGACTCGATGCACTCGTCCAGCGCGTCGAGCGCCTCTCGCTCCGACAGCGCCAGGACGGTGCGCATGACGGGGAAGTCGATCTCCCTGCCGTGGACCGCCGCCAGCTGGAGCTCGGCCTGGGCGGCGCCGCTCAACCGCCTGAAC
>DATMBD010000162.1:0-3850 GCA_035559355.1 Dehalococcoidia bacterium | reverse complement strand
CCCCCACGCCGCGGATGAAGGCGACCACGGGCTTCTTCTTCGCCAGGGAGCGCACGGCCAGATACAGATAGTTGGAGCCGGTGGCCGAACCGCCGGGAGAGTCGATATCGAGGACCACGGCGCGGACGTGGTCGTTCTCTTCGATCTGCCTGAAGAGCTTCACGTAGTCAGCTGCTTTCAGGCGCGGGCCGATGGGGCCTTCCATCTCCACGACAGCGATGTGCTGGATTGCCCGCGCTTTCAGTCCCAATACGAACACCTTGGACCTCGTTGCATCGAGTGTAGGGGCGGTCGGCGACGGCAGGCAAGCGACGGGAGCGCGGCTGTCCTCTCCATCTCCGCTGCCCTCCATCGGTTGTCGGCGTCGCGGTCGTGTCATGCTGCGTGTTCCTCCTCGCGGCTCTCTCTCCGGCCCTTTCAAGCGAGCGTCCCGGATTCGGGCGAAAGAAGAAGCGCCCGGGCCGAGGACGGGCGCTCCAGCATGAAGGGCGGCCGGCTTTCGTGCGGGGGAGGGGAGAGAAGCGGGCCTAGCCCTCTTCCCAGACAATCGACACGAGCGGCGGAATCCGAAGGGCAGGACTGCTGAAGGCCCTGTGGTAAATTAGGCCTGCCGGCCAGCCTCCGAACCCGCAGGAGCCATACGAATGCTGTCGTCTTCCTACAGCGACCTCGCGATCTTCAGCGGGCGCGCGCACCCTGATCTTGCCCGCAGCATCTGCGCCCATCTGGAGATCCCCCTCGGCGATGTCCACATCTTCGACTACAGCAACGAGAACACGTTCGTTCAGATTCGGGAAAACGTCCGCGGCCGCGATGTTTTCCTGCTGCAGCCTCTTTGCTCGCCGGTAAACAACAACATCATGGAGCTGCTGATCATGATCGACGCCTTTCGAAGGGCGTCGGCCGGCCGGATCACGGCAGTCATCCCTTACTACGCGTACGGCCGCAGCGACAAGAAAGACCAGCCGCGGGTGCCGATCACGGCGCGTCTCCTCGCCAACCTCATCGAGACCGCCGGCGCGGACCGCATCCTCACCATGGACCTCCACGCCGGCCAGATCCAGGGCTTTTTCAACATCCCCGTCGACGAGCTCACCGCGCAGTACCTGATCAGCCGCTACTTCCACGAACGCGACCTCTCCGAGGTCACGGTCCTGGCCACCGACGTGGGCGCCGAAAAGCGCGCCCGCAACGTCGCCCGTTTGCTCGGCACGCCGCTGGCTATCGTCAACAAGGAGCGGATCGGCAATGAGGAGCGGGTGATCGCCCAGACGCTCATCGGCGACGTCAAGGACCGGCATGTCCTCATCGTCGACGACGAGATCGATACCGGCGGCACCGTCCTCGCATCGGCGGGAATAGCGTTCGAGCGGGGAGCCAAAAGCGTCGCCGTCGCCTGCGTCCACGCGATCCTCTCCCGCAACGCCGCGGAGCGCCTCTGCAGCAGCGCGATCCAGGAGCTGGTAGTCACGGACACGATCCCGCTGGCCCCCCACAAGCAGCACTCCAAGATCACGGTCCTGTCCGTTGCCCCCCTCTTTGGGGAAGCGATCACGCGCATCCACAGCGGCCGCTCCGTGGGCGAGCTCTTCGCCTAGCCGTTCCTCAGCCCCGACGCTTGCGCTCGGGCCGTAGCATGGGAGACGAAAGAAGGCCCTCGCCCGGAGCGAGGGCCTTCTTTCGTGGAACAGGGCCCGACTACTGCCGCAGCCCCCTCGGGCCGCCGTCGCGGAACCGGATGCCCGTGCTCGAGCCCTGTCCCTGGGCATCGGGCTGGCCGTCGCCATCCTTGTCGCACTCGTCGCCCTGACGGTTCTGGTCCTGGCTGCCGCCGTCAGGAGCGGGTGTCTGCTGTTCCTGCTGCTGCGGCGAGGGCGTCGGCTCTTGCGCGCTTACGAGCGAGCCGCCAAAGAACAACCCTCCTGCCGCCAGCAATAGCCCCGCCACCACTGACAGAGCGCCAATCCTCAATCCCTTGCCACCCAACTTCCCAAACCTCCAGGTCGTAGACTTGCGGCAGTCGCTGCCGACCAGCCCTCAGGCTAGCCGCGGCCGGGGCGAAATGTGTTGTCAGACCTCTAAATGACTGTGAAAACGAACACTCTCCCCGGGGCCATCTGCAAAGGCGGATCTGGGGACAACGCTTATTTGGCCGGCCACCTTCCAGGGGGCATAATAGTTGCAGCGCCCGTGCCGGCGGGCGAGGACTCTGATGGCATTTCTTTCCAAAATCTTCGGCGGCGCTAACGAGCGCGAGCTCAAGAAGCTTCAGCCCATCCTCGACGAGGTCAACGACCTCGAAGCCGAGGTCCAGGGCCTGAGCGACGATGCCCTTCGCGCCAAAACGGCGGAGTTCCGCGCCCGTCTGCAGCAAGACGAGACCCTGGACGACCTACTGCCCGAGGCGTTCGCGGTCGCGCGGGAGGCGATCCGCCGTCGCCTGGGGCAGCGCGCCTTCGACGTCCAGATCCTGGGCGCAATCGTCCTCCACCAGGGGAAAATCGCGGAGCTCAAGACCGGTGAAGGCAAGACGCTCGTCGCCTCTCTTGCCCTCTACCTGAACGCGCTCGAAGGCAAGGGCGCTCACCTCGTCACGGTCAACGACTATCTGGCCAAGCGCGACGCCCAGTGGTACGGCCGCGTCCTCGCTTGGCTCGGCATTTCCGTCGGCGTCCTCCAGCACGATGCTTCATTCCTCGTCTCCGCGGAGCCAGTCAGCGACGAGCCCGGCATGGAGTACCTCGCGCCGTGCTCGCGCCGTGAGGCGTACGCCGCCGACCTAACCTACGGTACGAACCATGAGTTCGGCTTCGACTACCTGCGCGACAACATGGCCACCGACAAGGCCTACCAGGTCCAGCGCAGCCGCCACTTCGCCATCGTCGACGAGGTGGACAACATCCTCATCGACGAGGCCCGCACGCCTCTAATCATCAGCGGCCCTGCGCAGCAGGACATCTCCATCTACCCGCGCTTTGCCGCCCTCGTGCCGCGCCTGACGCGAGACATCGATTACACCGTCGATGAGAAGCTGCGCGCCGTGTCCTTGACCGAAAGCGGCATCGAGAAGATCGAGAAGGCGCTGAAGATCGATAACATCTACGCGCCGGAGAACTTCCGCCTCACCCGTTATATGGAGGCGGCCCTCAAGGCGCACATCCTTTATCACCGCGACCGCGACTACGTGGTCCGCGATGGAGAGGTCATCATCGTCGATGACTTCACGGGCCGCCTGATGGTCGGCCGCCGCTGGTCGGACGGCCTGCACCAGGCCGTGGAGGCCAAAGAGGGCGTCAAGATCCAGCAGGAGTCGATCACCTACGCGACGATCACTCTGCAGAACTACTTCCGCATGTACGAGAAGCTCGCCGGCATGACCGGTACAGCCGTCACCGAGGCGGAGGAGTTCCACAAAATCTACAAGCTAGAGGTCGTGGTCATCCCCACCAACCGGGAGATGATCCGGGAGGACTACGATGACGTGGTCTACCGGACGCTCAAGGGCAAGTTCGAGGCCGTCGCCGACGAGGTCGAGGAGATGCACAGGAGCGGCCGCCCCGTGCTCGTCGGCACCGTCTCGATCGAGAACTCGGAGTACCTCTCGGAGCTCCTGAAGCGGCGCGGCATTCCGCATCAAGTCCTGAACGCCAAGTTCCACGAGAAGGAGGCGCACATCGTCGCCGAGGCAGGGCGTCTGGGCGCCGTCACCATCGCCACGAACATGGCCGGCCGCGGCACGGACATCATCCTTGGAGGCAGCCCGGAAAACCGCGACCCCAAGGAGTGGCAGGAGGAGCACGACAAAGTCGTAGCCCTCGGCGGCCTCCACATCATCGGCACCGAGCGCCAC
>DATMBD010000161.1:0-6290 GCA_035559355.1 Dehalococcoidia bacterium | reverse complement strand
ACGACGTCAGAACCGGCCGTCGCGTCCCAGTCATCCGTGGCGGTGAGCTTGGTCTCGAAGCCGGCGAAGGAAGAACCCTGATAGATGTCGAGCGCCTTGCCGTGGTGCTGCGCGAACTCTGGCACGTCCTTGATGACGATGTCGCAGATGTTCTTCTCGGCCAGACGGTAGGCCATGATGCCCCCCGTCTGTCCTCCGCCGACGATGGTTACCTTCTTGCGCCCAGCCATTTCTCCTGGCCTCCTCCGTACATTCCTACCTAACCTTCGAACGTCGCGCCCGGCACGTAGCCGATGGCCTCCACCTCCAAGCCGCAGTCCAGCGGCGTCCGCCCTGCCTGAAGACGCGTGCGGGCTGGCAGCTTCTCCTTGCTGCTGAAGTAGCGCCGGTAGACGCGATCGAACGTTTCCATGTCGTCCTGGTCTCGCAGCCAGACGTTTACTTTCAACAGGCAATCCATGTTGGAGCCGGCCGCCTCGACGAGCGCCTTCAGCCGGTCCATGACGATCTCCGCCTCGCGCTCGAAGGGAACCCTCGGCGCTTCGGGCAGGGGCAGGCCCTGCTCGCGGGCGGCCCGCAGCCGAGCGGAAAACTCCTCGTCGAAAGGCGGCAGGCCGGAGATGAAGATCAGCGGCCCGTACCGGACGCAGAGGTTGAAGGGTCCTCCCGTCTCCGGCAGCCCGGCCGTGAATACCTGCTTTTCCATCGCTAGACGGCCTTGGAAGCGTACTCCTGCCAGCGCTCCTCAAGCCTCGGGTCGCTGAGCGTCTCCATGACGTAATTCGCGTAGTCCGTGCCCGTGGCGCCGTCAGGGCGGCCGGTCATGACCAGCTTCTTCTCGTACTGCCCGCAGATATCCAGGGCCATGTCCAGCCGCTTGGCTCTGTCCGCGTAGCCCATGTGCTCCAGCAGCATCTTCCCCGCCACCATCATGCTCGTGGGGTTGGCGTACTGGGTGCGGCCCTCGTTGACCATGCGCGGGGCAGAGCCGTGGATCGCCTCGAACATTGCGTTCTGCTTGCCGATGTTGGCGCTGCCGGCGGTGCCGACGCCGCCCTGGAACTCGGCGGCCTCGTCGGTGAGGATGTCACCATAGAGATTCGGCAGGGCCAGAACGCTGAAGTCACGCCGCCGCCGCGGGTTGACCAGCGCCGCCGACATGATGTCCACGATCCAATCGTCCCATCTGACCTCCGGATAGTCCGCCGCCACCTCGCGGGCAACGTCGAGGAATAGCCCATCGCTCAGCTTGATGATGTTCGCCTTGTGCACGATCGTAACGTGGTTGCGCCCAGTACGCTTTGCGTGCTCGAAGGCAAGCCGGATGAGACGCTCGCTGCCCTGCTTCGTGACTACCGTGAAGTCGAAGACGAGGTCGTCCGTGACACGCAGGCCGCGGCTGCCCAGGATGTAGGCGCCTTCCGTGTTCTCGCGGAAGAAGATCCAGTCAATCCCTTGCGAGGGCACGCGCACCGGCCGCACGTTGGCGAACAGGTCAAGCTCCCGCCGCATGGCCACGTTCGCGGATTCGATGTTCGGCCAGGGGTCGCCGCGCTGAGGCGTCGTCGTCGGGCCTTTGAGCACGGCGTGGCACTTGCGCAGCTCGGCCAGGACTTCGTCTGGAAGGGCTTTATTCTGGCGCGCGCGGTTCTCAATCGTGAGGCCCTCGATGAACTTGAACTCGATCTTGCCGCTTTTGACCTCCGGCTCCAGGATGTACTCCAGGACGCGGACGGCTTCGCTGGTGATGAACGGGCCGATGCCATCGCCGCCGCAGACGCCGATGCGCACGTGGGGCATCGACTGATAGTCGAGCCAGTCAGGTTCGTTCTTCAGCCGCTCCACCCGTTGCAGCTGCTCGGCCACGAGGGTCGCGATGTGGTCCTTGGCAAGGTCGATGGCAGCCTGGTCTACCACGCGGATTCCAGCCTTTCCGTAGATTGCAGGGTCGGGCACGATCCTACTACGTTCCCGGCTTACGGCCACGGCCCGATTCCGGTTCTGCACTCTTACGTTTGCGTTAAAGATAATGTAAACTAATGCAACGTATGCGTTTGCCGGGCCTTCGCCGTCCAGCGGCCTTCCGTGCCCTGAACCATCGCAATTACCGTCTCTTGTGGCTGGGGAACCTGGTCTCCCAGTCCGGCGACTGGATGGACCTCATTGCCTTCAACTGGCTGGTCTACAACCTCACCGGCTCTACGCTTTCCCTCGCCTTCGCGAACGCTTTTCGCGCCTTGCCCATCCTCTTTTTCACCCTAATCGGAGGGGTGATCGCCGACCGGGTTCAACGGCGAAAGCTGCTGTTCTCCACGCAGGCGATCATGATGCTCTTGGCGTTCATGCTGGCGATCCTTGTGTCCATCGGCTCGGTCAGCATCTGGCTGCTCTACCTGGTCGCCTTGGCCCGTGGCGTGACGATGTCGTTCAACCAACCCGCCCGTCAGTCGCTGATCTCCGAGCTGGTCCCTCCCGACGACCTTCCGAACGCCGTGGCTCTGAACTCAGCCTCCGTGAACCTGACCAGGGTGATCGGGCCTGCCATCGGCGGCGGCCTGATTGCGACGATAGGCGTTGAGGGGGCTTTTTGGCTGAACGCCGTCAGCTTCCTGGCCGTTCTCTACGGACTCGTCCTCATGCGGTTCCCGGAGTGGCAGCCGCGCAGGCGGCCGCACGGCGTGCTCTCCGACCTGAAGGAAGGCATGGCCTACCTACGGCGAGAGTCCGGCTTGCGCCTGCTGGTGCTCATCGCCATCGTGCCGATGGTTCTCGGTCAGCCCTACCAGGTGCTCCTGACGGTGTTCGCCAAGGATGTCTTCCGGTCCGGCGGCAGTGGGCTGGGCTTGATGCAGGCTGTCGCCGCCTTTGGCGCCGTCAGCGGGGCCTTGATGGTCGCGTCCTCCCGCGATTCAGGACGGTTCCACCTCCAGATGCTTTTGGGGCTTCTGGGCTTCGGCGGCGCCCTTACGGCCTTCGTCCTGGCGCCGTCGATGTGGGTCGCCCTGCCGATCCTCCTCGCCGTGGGCTTCTCCCAGCAGACGTATCAGACCTCGAACAACACTTTGATCCAGACGAACGTCGCCGAGGAGTACCGTGGCCGTATCCTCAGCACGCTCTTCCTGCAACGGGGGACCGTACCGCTGGGCACCGTCCTCGCCGGCGCGCTCACGAGCGTCGTCGGTCCTCGGCTGGCGCTGGGGTCCATGGCCGTCGCCCTCGTAGCCATGGGCTTGCTTGCCCTGCCCCACGCGTTGCCGGTGCTCAGAGACCTCTCGGACGGAACGACGGCAGGAGTGGAGCCGGTGGGCGCCGGGGAGCCGGCAGCTAACGCGTGACGGCGGCGCCCCGAGCGTGGACCAGCTCGTAGACCTCCTGCCAGCTGGCGGCGGCGGGAGGACCGAGGTCGCGGTTAGTGCTGTTGAGGAAGCAGATCGTGTACAGGCCCTTGCTGCGGAGAGCCTTCACGTTGTCAGGTGAATCGTCGATGTAGATGTCGGCGCCCACCTGCTCCTTGTCCTTCATGAAGCAGAGATCCCAGTAGGGGATGCCGTGTGCGTCCAGCCAGTCCACGGTCTGGCTCACCGCCTCCCGGTGGAAGAAATGAATGAACAGCCGGTGGGTGATGATCCGGATGCGAACGCCCTCGTCCGAAAGCAGGCGAAGGTAGCGCCTCGCTCCCGGGATGAGCGGCGACGTCTTGAACAGCGCCCGCTGCGTCACCGCGAAGCGGTGCAGGCTCTCGTACTGGTCCTGGCTCTCGACTCCCCATTCCTTGAGGCTGTATGAGGGAGACTGCGTCAGCTCTTCCAGCGGCCGTTCGAACCATTCGGCCGCTATCTCCCGCATGCGGCCGTAGAAGTCGGCGCAGACGCCGTCGAGATCGACGCCGAGGATGAGGCCGCGCACGCTCATGAGGCCTCCTCCAGGAGCTGGAGAACGGCCTTCAAGCGGCGCTGCAGCTGCCCCTCGTCAGCGGCCGTGACGTTCACGTGCCCCAATTTGCGCCCCGGCCGCGGCTCTTTGCCGTAAAGGTGCAGGTGAGCGCCCTCGACCGAGAGGACCTTCGCCGTCGCCGGCACAGCGCCGATGAGATTGACCATCGCCGTTGGCCGGCACGCCGATGCGTCTCCCAACGGGAGGCCGGCCACCGCTCGCATGTGGTTCTCGAACTGGCTCGTAGCGGCGCCGTCCAGGGTCCAGTGGCCGGAGTTGTGTACGCGCGTGGCCAACTCATTGGCCAGAAGCTTGTCCCCGCACTGGAACAGCTCGATGGCGATTACGCCCGTATATTCCAGCGTCTCCATAACCCGCTGCGCGATCGACTCACCCGCGGCCTGCAGCTCCGGCGTGAGGCCGGGAGCCGGCGCCAGCGTGAGCCGCAGGATGCCGTCTCTGTGACGATTCTCGACGAGCGGATAGAACCGCGTCTCGCCGCCGAGGCCGCGGGCGGCGACGATAGACAGCTCCCGCTCGAACTCGACGAAGCTCTCCACGATGCACGCGCCTCCCACGGCCGCCCAGGCTGCCTCGATGTCCGCGACACTGCGGACCACGTACTGTCCCTTACCGTCGTAGCCGCCCCTGCGGCTCTTCAGCACGGCCGGCACGCCAATCGCCGGGACGGCGCTCTCCAGGTCACCAAGGCTATCGACAGGAAGGAAGCGGGCCGTTTCGATGCCGGCGCTGCGGAACAGATTCTTCTCGGCCAGGCGGTCTTGAGCGGCGGCAAGCGCCGCCGGCGAAGGCCTCACGGGGAGCTCGGCGGCCAGCAGCCGGGCCGCCTCCTCCGGCACGTTTTCCCATTCGAACGTGACCACGTCGAGGCCGGCGGCGAAGCGGCGGAGAGCCGCCTCGTCGCCGAACGGCGCGCAGACGTGCTCCGTCACCTGGCCGGCGCAGGCGTCCGCGGCCGGGTCGAAGACGCGGACACGCATTCCCAGCGGGTAGGCCGCCAGCGCCAACATACGGCCCAGCTGGCCGCCGCCCAGGATGCCTATCTTCATTGCCGCCGCGGGTCCGGGTTCTCCAAGACGGTCTTCGTCTGCGCTTCGCGAAATCGGCTCACCGCCTCACGGATGCGTGGGTATTTCCGGCCGAGTATCTGCGCCGCCAGGATGGCGGCATTGATCGCCCCGCTGCGGCCGATAGCCAGGGTACCGACGGGAACGCCGCCGGGCATCTGGACGATCGATAGGAGCGAGTCCAAGCCCTTGAGCGCATGCGATTCCACGGGTACGCCCAGCACAGGCAGCATCGTCTTCGAGGCAACCATACCCGGCAGGTGGGCTGCTCCGCCGGCCCCCGCGATGATCACTTCGATGCCGCGCGATTCCGCCGTCGACGCGTATTCGAAGAGCAGATCAGGCGTGCGGTGGGCCGAAACGACACGCGTCTCGTACGGCACATCGAGCTTCTCCAGGGTCGCGGCGGCGTGAGACATCGTCTCCGGCCAGTCCGATTGCGAGCCCATGATGATAGCGACGAGCGGATTGCTGCCCTCGCTCATTCCGGTCCCGCCCTTCTGGCAGCGCCAGGGTCCAGCGACCATCGGGAGCCGTCCTGTCGGAAGCCCAGCGCCTGGAACATGCTCGAGTGACCACGGTGCGTCGAGGAAATGCCGGCCGTGTCGAAAGGATAGCCTTCGATGTAGCGCGATCCGCTCTCGTGGGCGTACTCAACGGCGCCTTCCAAGAGAGCGCGAGCGACGCCCCTCTTGCGGTGGCTCCGCCTGACGAAGAAGCAAAGCACGGTCCACGTATTCTCCATGGTCACGCGCGGCATTGTACGGGAGCGGGCGAGCCGCGCGTAGGACTCTCGCGGGGCCACTGAGCACCAGCCGATGGGCTCGTCGCCGTCATAGGCCAAGACGCCCACCGGCGTCCCGGTCGCCACCAGGCACCGCATCGCCTCCCGTTTCGCCGTGTTGCTCATGTCTGCGCTGGATTCTCGCCGGTAGGCCATGCACCAGCAATAGCCCGGGCTGCCGCGCGCTCCGAACAGCGCCGCCATGTCCTCCCAACGTTCGGGCGTCACCGGCAGGACGCGAACGGAGGGTTCTCCATCGGAAGCCACGCTTCCAGTGTGCCATGACAGTCGCGCGTTCGCTCCCGGCTGTTCCCACGTGTTCGCGCTCGCGGCCGAACAAGGGCGCGGATGCGCTTACAGGAAAAGCCGAGGCACGGACGCTCGAGATGCTTTGGCTGATTCCCGCTACTGCCTCTCGACAGGGGCGGTCGGGATCGCATGCATGCTGGCCGACCGGCCCAGCACGCTGGCGCCGCTAGCTCTTC
>DATMBD010000160.1:0-4441 GCA_035559355.1 Dehalococcoidia bacterium | reverse complement strand
GCCAGGCTTGACGCCCAGCTTGTCTAGAAGGCCGCGCGGATTGCGAATCTTTTCCGCCCAGCTCTCCGCCCGCGGCCCGAGCGAGAAGACAGCCACGCTGCCCTCATAGCGAATGCGCAGCTCGCCGCCTTCGGCCTCGATCATCTCGATCGCAGAGAAAGGGATGCGCAGGCGGAAGTCGCCCCTGAAGATGAGCTCCGAAGTCTCGAGCAGGGCTTTGCCCTCCGAGTTCAGGCCCCTGTAAGTGACGTTGCAGACGGCTTCGGAGCCCATGCGCGCCCTTAGGCAACGGGCGTACGCGCCAGGACCTTGGCCTCGTGCTCCAGGAGCCAGGCCTTCGTGGGCAGCCCGCCGCCGAACCCGTGCAGGCGCCTGTCCGTGCCCACCACGCGGTGACAGGGGATGACGATCGCCACCGGGTTCGCGCCGCAGGCGCTGCCGGCGGCGCGGTAGGCGTTGGGAGCGCCCGCCGCCGCTGCCACCTGAGCGTAGGTGAGCGTCTGGCCGAAGGGAATGGCGGCGATGGTCCGCCAGACGCGCCGCTGGAACTCCGTCCCGCCCTCGATGTCTAGCGGCAGGTCGAAGCGCAATCGCTCGCCAGCGAAGTACGCGTCCAGCTCCCAGACAACCGCCTCCACCATCGCCTCCTCGTCCGGGCCTTGGGCGGCCTCCTCCCGCCACTGGGAGCCGTAGCTCCTCGTCTTCGGCTCGCGGCCGTGGGTGAGGAACTCGAGACGGCGAAGGCCCCTGGGTGTGACCTCGATGCCGAGGAGGCCAAAAGGAGCCTCGTACGCGAAAGCCGCCACGTCAGGCGGAGTCCCGTACCAGGATCAGCTCAGCGGTCGGCAGGCCCACGGCGACCTTTTCGCCGCCGTAGTCCAGGAGCGAGACCGTGATCGTGGCGTTGGCCAGGGCAACTTCCTCGACCAGCAGGCGGACGCCCGGCAGGAGGTGGTTGCGCTGCAGGAAGTGCATGAGGCTGGCGTCGTCTTCCGCGTGCTCGGCGATGTTGTTGATCACCACGGTCGAGCCTTCCGGCACGCGGCGGAGCGGGCGCACGTCGGGCCGGGCCTCGCGCGCCAGCCCGGGGATGGGATTGCCGTGCGGGCACGTCTCCGGATTGTCGAGGATGGCCAGGATTTGGCGCTCGATCAGGGGCGAAATCGCGTGCTCGACCCGGTGCGCTTCGTCGTGAACGTCAGCCCAATCGAGCTTGAGGATGTCCGTGAGGAGGCGCTCCGCCAGCATGTGCCGGCGGATGATCGATTCCGCCATCTCCTGGCCTTCCGGGCTGAGCTCGATCACGTGGTCCTTGCCGAGCTGGACCAAGCCATCCCGCTCCATGCGTTTGAGCATGGCCCACGCGGTAGGCGCGGAGACGCCCTTGCGTTCCTTGACGCGGGCCGCGATTACCGGCGTGCCTTCGCGGCGCATGGTGTAGATGAGCTGGAGGTAGTCCTCCACCGTCTCGCTGGGTCGGCGGCTTTTCATGGGCACTGAGATCGTAGGAAAGGGCATCTCAGGGCGTCAACGATGACGTGGACGTAAGGTGGCGGCGGCAGCGTTGCCATGTTTGCCGGCGGCTTAACCGGAATGACGTTATGGCCGGGGGAAAGGTGGACGCCGCTTCGTCTCCGGCATCTGCGCCTAGCGTTTGTTCGTCGAGAAGCTAACCCGCGGTCCGAAGGCGCTCCTGCGCTTCCGCGGCGACCACCCGGTAGACCTCCGCAAGCGGCATCGATCGCTGCTCGGCGATGCGTCGGCAGACTTCGAACTCGGGCGCGATCCGCGGCGGCTCGCCGGGCAACCGTTTCACCTTCACGGCCGCCGGCCCGAGGCTGGACTCGAACTCGAAGACTTCGCGTTCGGCCTCGAAGCGCGTGACCTCGCGCACGCGCACGCCCAGCGTGGTCGTCTCCGTCAGGATGAGGTCGATCAGGGCTGGTTCGAGGTCCTGGCGGCAGAGGACGGAGAGCATGACGGCAGGACGGCTTTTCTTCATCTGGATGGGTGTGAACCACACGTCGGCGGCGCCGCGGGCGAGGAGCGCTTCCTGCGCGTAGGCGAGCAGCTCCGGTGTCATGTCGTCGATGTTGGTTTCCAGCAGGCGCATTTGCCTTCCGGCGGGCTCGGTCTCGCCGACCCAGACGCGGAGGACGTTGGGCCGTTCGGCGGGGTCGCGGCCGCCGGCGCCGTAGCCCACGCGCTCGACCCGCATCGCCGGCCGCTCGAAGCGGCCGAGGACGGTGAGCAGGGCCGCCCCGGTGGGGGTTACTAGCTCTCCGCGCGGCCCCTCGCCTCCGGCGACCGGGGCTTTCGCGCGCGCGATCAGTCCCAGCGTCGCGGGCGCCGGCAGCGGAAAAGCGCCATGTGAACCCGCGCCTTCGCCGTGGCCGAGGGGCAGGGGAGAGCAGTAGACGGATTCGATGCCGAGCAGCCGCATGCCGGCGACGGCTCCCGTCACGTCCACCATGGCGTCCACGGCCCCGACCTCGTGCAGCTCGACCGTCTCGACGCTGACGCCGTGGACTGTCGCCTCCACCTCGCCCAGGGCCTGAAACACGGCGCGTGCCTGGGCGCGGTCTCGCTCGTGTAGCGACGACGCGTCGATGATGGCAAGGACGTCCGCAAGCGAGCGGTGACGCGGCGGCTCGTTGACGAGCACGTCCAGCTTGGTGGCCGCAAGCCCGGCGCGCGTAACCGGCTTCGCCTCCAGGGAAAAGGCGCCCGCCGGCAGCGCCAGCTTCTCGACCTCAGCCCGAAGCGCTTCGAGGGGAAGTCCGGCGTCGACGAGGGCGCCAAGGATCATGTCGCCGCTGGCGCCCGAGAAGCAGTCGAAGTAGGCGACGCGGGTCACGGCGCGCGATTCATTCGCCCCGGGCTTGGTGAGCGAGGGAGTTGATGACGGCGGCCAGATAGCCTGCCCCGAAGCCGTTGTCGATGTTCACCACCGCCACGCCTGCGGCGCAACTGTTGAGCATGGTCAGCAAGGGCGCCAGGCCGTTGAAGCTGGCGCCATAACCGACGGAGGTGGGGACGGCGATCACTGGGGCGGCAACGAGGCCGGCGACGACGCTGGGCAGGGCGCCCTCCATGCCGGCCACGACGACGATGGCGTTCGACCTCGTCAACTCGTCGAGGTGCGCGAAGAGGCGGTGGATGCCCGCGACGCCGACGTCCGTCGTCAGGGTCGCGTCGCTGCCGGCCATGCGCGCCGTGAGCAGGGCCTCCTCGGCCACCGGCAGGTCGGAGGTACCCGCGCAGACGATGGCCACGCCGGGCAGGAGCGAGAGCGGCTGGCGGATCACGGTCGCAACCCGGGCGCGTTCGTGGTACTCGGCGTCGGGAACGACAGCCTGAAGGGCGCGGAAGGCCTCGCGGTCGATGCGCGTAACGAGGAGGCGGCCGGACCGCTCGACGAGGCGTTCGCCAATGGCGGCTACCTCGTGCGGCGTCTTGCCGAGGCCGAGGACGACTTCCGGGAGGATGTCGCGGACGCCGCGGTGGTGGTCGACCTTCGCGAAGCCCAGGTCTTCGTAGGGCAGGTGTTTGAGGTCATTCAGGGCCTCGTCAACGCTGACGGCGCCCGTCGCGACCCGCTGGAGCAGGAGCTTGAGCTTCTCCTCGACTTGAGCTGCCTCCTTCTGGTGATGGGCGAATTATACCGTCCCCTCTCCCCGAGCCCGGCCGCATCCTGCCTCCTCGCCGGTCTGGCGCGATTGCGGTTGTGTTACACTCCCCGCGGCGGGGAAAAGGTTAGCGGTACGGCGGCTGCCGACCGCGGTCGATAATCAGTTGGGCTTGGACTCGAAAGGTCGTAGGGCTTGAACTGGGTCGACGTCGCAATCCTCGCCACCCTGGTGTGGTTCACCTACGCCGCGTTCCACGCCGGCATGATCCGGGAAGTGGTGACGATTTTCGGCGCCGTCTTCGCCGTGGCGCTGGCGGGTCTCTTCTATCAGGAACTGGCGGAGGATGTCCACGTCGCCATAGACGATGAAGAGACGGCACGGGTCGTCGCCTTTGGGATGATCTTCGGCGCCACCGTCCTCGCCAGCCAACTGACGGCCCTCTTCCTGAAGCAGGCGGCTTCGCTTCTGCTCCTCGGCCTCCTGGACTCGATCGCCGGCGCCTTCATCGGCTTCATCAAGGGTTGCATCTTCGTCGAGGTCGGCCTCGTCGTCGCGATCACGTTCCACACGCTTGGGCTGCAGCGCGCCGTGGACGAATCGGCGCTGGCGCCGCTCTTTCTGGACATCCTGCCGGTGCTCAAGTATCTCCTGCCCGGCGAGTTCAAAGACGCGATAAACTCGTTCTGATCTCCTGGCCGGCGGCCAGCGGTTGGCAGGTCCGGCAGAAGCTCGTGATCCGCTGGCCGGCGGTGATTTCGCTGATCGTGGACCCGCAACGCGGACAAGGCTGCCCACCACGACGGTGGACG
>DATMBD010000159.1:0-5763 GCA_035559355.1 Dehalococcoidia bacterium | reverse complement strand
GGCGAAGTCTCCACGGCAGCTGGGGCGGTTGCGACCACAGCGACGGCTACGCTCTCTCGTTTGAGGGAGGAACTAGCGACGCTCGCCGGGCGCGAGGATGTCGCTCGCCTGCTGGCCGAGGAACAGGCAAGAGCCGAAGCGGCCCGTCGTGAGGAAGAAGCGCGGCAGCGTACGGACGCCCTCCTGCGTCGTGCCGATGAAGTGGAAGCGCTTTGGAGAGCAGGAAAAGAAAACGAGGCCGAAGAGCTGTTGGGTCGCCTGGTAAGCGAACAACCCAACGAGCCCGGACTGGCCTCGCGTATCGACAACCTACGCCGCCGCCTCTGGGGCGTCAAGACCGTCAGGGTTGAAGAGGCCCTGCGTGAGGCGCGACGCCTGCATCGGCGCGAGCCGCATGCAGCGGTCGAGCTGCTCCAAGGACTCGACCTCAGCGACATGCCCGAGCAACTGGTCAGGCAGACCTACGGCTGCTGGCTGGGTGCCTCCCGCCGACTGGGCCGTGAGGGTGTCGTCCATCACCCGGCCGGGTTCGGCAAGGGTGCAGTGCTGGCGCCAACCACAGGAGGCAACCTGGAGGTTGTATCCGTGCTCGGTTTGAGCCGGTTGCGGCCCGGCCAGGCGTTGGCGTCGGGTTCGCTGCGCAACCTGCGCCCCCTCCGCTAGCAGCCTCTCCAAGTTCTCCGTTTCCCTGGCCGCCCAAACGGGCGGCCAGGCCTCTTCCTGCCCGCGGGACGCCGTGCCCGTGAGCATCACCGATTCGCGCCTTTCCTAGAAGGAGAAGTCAACGTGACCAAGCAGAACCGACATCGAGAAGTTACGAGCGCCGTGTGGCGACAGAGCTATGAAACCTGGATGAGCCGCCCTGAACCTGAACGCGAGGCCGGTGCGCCAGCGGTCAACGCCGTGCTCGCGGTGCTGCGGGGATGCAGCAACGAACAGGAGCTGCACGACCGCTACTGGGAGCCGGGAGACTGGCCCGCGCCGATCCTGCTGCGCCAGTTGCCGGATGACCCGGGGCTGGACGAGCTGCTCACGCTCGAAGAGGCGGCCTTCTGGCTGCGGTACTTTGAGCTGACGGGACAAGACAGATGAACTGTGGCTTCATCTGCGGCCATTGCCACGAACCGCTCGTCTGCTCAGAGCGAGGCATGGTCCACTCCGAAGGCGGCGCCTACGCCGTGCGCTGTGCCGACTGTGACTGGTACGGCTCTCCCTATCCAAGCCCGGAAGCCTGTCCTCGTTGCGGCTCACCGCGCCTGGCCGACGACCACGCCGTAATCGTGCAGCGGATCTGACGTGCTCGACCTCTCGCGCCTCAACCCCGAGCAGCGTGAGGCGGTCACTGCCGGAGAGGGGCCGGTCCTGGTAGTGGCCGGTCCCGGCTCCGGCAAGACTGCTGTGATCGCCGCCCGCGTCGCCTACCTGGTCGATGCTGGCCTGGCTCCGCCCGAAGCCGTCCTCGCGGTGACCTTCACGAACAAGGCCGGCCGCGAGCTCCGCCGCCGGCTCGCCGCCGTCCTGGGTGACGACGCTGAGCGGATCTGGGCCGGGACCTTCCACGCCTTCGCGCTACATCTGCTGCGCCAGTGGGGCGATCACTTCGGCTTCGATCCCGCCCACCTCACCATCTACAGCGACGACGACGACCGGCTTGCAGCGCTCGATCAGGCGCTGACCGACCTCGGCTTGGTTCCCAGGGAGCAGCCCCGCGACCTCCTGCTCGATGTGATTGGCAAGGCCAAGAACCGTCTCGTCTGGCCGGAGGATGTTGGCGAGAGCGACCCGGAGATGAGCCGGGTCTACTTCGGCTATCAGGAGGCGCTGCGCCGCCGTAACGCCGTCGAGTTCGACGACTTCCTACCTTTGGCTGTGCGGCTTCTCGAGGAACGCGACGATGTCGCCGAGCTGCTGCGCGAGACCTACCGGCACGTTCTCGTCGACGAATACCAGGATGTCGCCTTCGCGCAGCACCGTTTACTCAAGCTTCTGGCGGGCGAGCATCGCAACCTCTTCGTGGTCGGCGATCCTGCCCAGAACCTCTACAGCTGGCGGGGCAGCGACATCCGCTACCTGCTCGACTTCGAACGCGACTTTCCTGAGGCGTATACGGTGCGGCTGGAGCAGAACTTCCGCAGCACCCAGTCCGTCCTCGACGTCGCCAACCGCCTCAGCGCCGCACTTGCCTACGGCAAGCGCAATCTCTGGACGTCGAACCCGACCGGTGTCGCCGTTGTTCTGCGCGGCTTCGACGATTCGCGTACTGAGGCGGGCTTCGTAACAGCCGAGGTGCGTCGCTTGCTGACGACCGGCGCCGTGCAGTCGCCCGCCGACTGCGCCGTGCTCTACCGCACCAACGCTCAAGCACGGGAGGTCGAACTCGCGTGCATCGCGGCCGGTATCGGCTACAGCGTGCGGGGCAATAACGACTTTCTCGCTCGAAAGGAGGTCCGTGACCTCATGGCCTATCTTCGACTCATCCACAACGCGTCCGATGTCTCTGCCCTCGGTCGCGTCATCAACACGCCCCCACGGCGGCTTGCCGCCCTGGAGAAGCGCATCCGCGAGGGAGAAGAGCTGACGCTGCACGGCCTGGCGTCCGTCGGACCAGAGCTGAAGCAAGAGCGAAGCCGCGCGGCTCTGAACCAGTTCATCGACATGATGGCTGCACTGACGGCGCTGGCGGAAGAAGCATCGCCGGCAGAAGTGATCGAGGCGGTCCTGACGAAGACCGGTTATTGTGACTGGCTGCGCGCGCACGAGGACGGCGAGAAGCGCCTGGCCAACCTGGCGGCGGTGCAGTCGCTGGCCCGCGAGGACAGTGTCGAAACCCTGGCCGACTTCCTCGACCAGGTTGGCCTCGCCACTGACTTCGACACCGGGACGGACGGCGAGGGGATTGCCCTCTCCTCGATCCACGCCGGCAAAGGGCTGGAATGGCCTGTCGTGTTTGTGACCGGCCTCGAGGACGGGCTCCTGCCGCACCTGCGTTCACTCGCCGAGATCGAATCCAACGCCGGCGCGATGGAAGAGGAGCTGCGGCTGCTCTACGTCGCCGTGACGCGTGCAATCGACAGGCTCTACCTGACCTTCGCCCGGCGCCGCAGCCAGCAAGGGCGCATACAGGAAGGCGAGCCCTCTCGCTTCCTGCGACACCTGCCGCCCGAGCTGGTCGCGAGCCGTGCTGTCGCCTGAGCGCGTCATGTTCGACGTAACCGCATTGCGGCGCGACAACCCGATCGCCGCCGTGATGGAGAAGGCGGGCGTGGAGCTGCGTCCAGCGGGAGGCAGGCTGATCGCCCGCTGCCCATTGCACGCCGACTCCGAGCCCAGCCTCGTCGTCTACCCGCAAACCGAGAGCTACTTCTGTTACGGCTGTGGTGCTGGCGGCGACGTGATCGACTTCATCTGCCGGATCCGCCGCGTCGGGTTCAAGGAAGCTGCTGCGATCCTTGGCGGCTCGCCGGCGCCGGCAGGCAACCCACCGGCATCGTGCTCTCGGGAACAAGAGGTTGCTGCTCTTACTTCGGAAGAAATGGAGGCCGTTGAAGTGACGGTTCGTTGTTGTGAGGCCGCGCTGTGGCGCTCTCCGGCAGCGCTTGATTATTTGGCATCGCGTGGTATCGACCATGCGACGGCGGGTCGCTGTCGCCTCGGGTTTGGTACTACGCGGCTGCCTGATGAATTAAGAAAGGCAGGTGTCACGTCGGCGGTCGCCCAGGAGCTCGGCCTGTTGCGCGCGGGCCGTAACGCGTTCGCAGGACGGCTCATCATCTCCAACCTCATTGGCGGTAGCGCGAACTGGATCACCGGCCGCCTCCTGAGTGGTTGTAGCCCTCGTTACCTTAACCTGCGCTTACCCTCGCCCCTGCTCGGTCTGGAGCAGGTTCGAGGCCGGGAGGTTGTCCTCACTGAAGGACCCTTCGACTGGTTGACGCTCATCCAGTGGGGCTACCCGGCAGCGGCACTGGTGGGCACACACGCGTCGAAGGATGCGATGAAAGCCCTGTCTCGATTCGAGCGTGTTTACTTGGCGCTCGACAACGACGACGCGGGCCGCCGCGCGACTGAGAAGTTGCGGCACGCACTCGGCGCCAGATCTGTAACGGTCCGCCTGCCCGACTTTGCCAAGGATGTGAATGCTCTCGCCACCCGCCGGGAAGGCGAGGCTGTTTTCCGCCGGTGCATTTCAACTGCGAGCGAGGAGGGAACGCGATGGGCTGGCCCCGTCTCTTGGGCAGCTTGATGGCCTGGCGCAGGACGCCAAGTCATGACGACGCCGGCCTCTCCAGGCGCACGCTCGACCTTCTTTCGGAGCCCCTTAACACTGACCTGGTCTGTGAGCGGGAAGCGCGCGACGGACGAACGATCCAATACCTCGAAGGCTGGGCTGCCATCCATCAGGCGAACCGCATCTTCGGACCTGACCATTGGGCTGCAGAGCTGGTTGATGGCGTTTCCTACCATCCCTTGAGGCTCACCGACGACGTCACTGGCGAGCAACTTGCCACCGGCGTATACACCGCCAACGTCCGCGTAACGGTTCGGGGCTGCTTGCCGAAGACGGATGTCGGCTGTGCCTTCGTACGCCGTGAGACGCCGGAGGATCACGAGACCGCCTGCAAGGGCGCGGTGACCGACGCCACTAAGCGCGCTCTGCGTCAGTTCGGCGACCAATTCGGTAATCGCCTCTATGACAAACACGTCCGCTTGGGCTTGCCCGAGGCCACGCGAACAGGAGCACCAAAGAAGGGCGCGGCGGAGATGCGCCGAAGAGTCCTGCACCTCTCAGAGCGACTCGGTCGCACGGAAGAGAACACACTCCGGTGGGTGCGGGAGCGTTACGAGTCGTCGCTCGACGAACTCAGCGACGAGCAACTCGCCGACGCCGTGCGATTCATTTCCGGTCAGCTCAACCAGCGCACAAGCGCCGCGCACGAACGCCGCAACGGGCACTCGGCCGTCGCGTAGCTCATGGTAGCCACTGTGAGACGCCGCCTGCTAAGGCGGCTGGTAACGCCTGCCGGCATCAGACTCCTGGTCCAGCTACCGCACGACCAGGATGCGTTGCCGGGATGGCAAAGGTACGAACTGCTCGCGATCAGTCCCAGGCAGGGCGGGACTCTGCGCCTCTCGCTGCTTGAGCGAGCAGGGCGGGATGCCGGCGCTCCGCAGGCAGCCTGATAAGCGAAGGAGGTGTCATCGGATGTACAGCCCGAAGATCCCCGAGAAGTTCATCCCTGCCCTCTACCGGCTCGGCCGGTCGAAGGGCATTCCCATGACCAAGCTCGTCGCCGACGCGGTCGAGCTGTACCTCGAGAATGAGGGTGTGCTCGACGCCAATGAGCGTCAGCACCACGCCCGTCACGTCAAGATGGAAAAGGCAGCGTGACCGGCGAAGCTGCGGTGGAGGAACAGCTTCGACCCCGCCACCTGCGTTGCGATGGCTTCAGCGCCTGGGCGGACGCCTGCGCTCAGTCGGAAGGCGAGGTCTGGTTCCTGTCCATGCTCGGCAACCAGCAGGCGGTCAAGGCGATCTGGGCCAGGCTGATCAAAGGCGAGACGGCCTTCCTCGCCGAGGACGAGCACGCGCCCGGCACGCAATGTCACCTGGCGCGCGAAGCCTGGGGCACCTGGCGTTTCTACCGCCGCCGCCTGCCGTCTGGGGCAGCCCATCAGGGTCTGCTCGTCCCGGGGCTGGCGTCGTTTGCGTCCGAACGGCGCGACTTCCTGCTTGTGCCACGCACCACTGCGGAGGCGCCTCTA
>DATMBD010000158.1:0-3320 GCA_035559355.1 Dehalococcoidia bacterium | reverse complement strand
CGGGTCAGTTCATGCTGAAGGGCGGGTACTTGTCGCTCAGGGCCAGCAGATAGACCTCGACGCGGTTGTACCAGCGACCGACCCCGACCACGAACCTGTGCATCCCCTCCGGGAAGGAGCCCGTGAACAGGATCGCGAACTGGGCGATGAAGATAAGGATTATCGCGACCATGTTCAGGAAGGTGAGGACGATGAAGTGGGGAATAAGCAGGATGAACTTGATCATGAAGCCCAGGAAGGGGAAGTTCAGCAGCCGTGAGGATGATTCCGGCGCTTCGACGCGGAATTGGAGCGGAAATTCGGCCTGCTGCTCGAGGCTGAACGGCGGGTAGGCGTCATACAGGTGGCCCAAGTAGCCGTATACGTTCGCGTTCCAGCGCAGGTAGCCGAGGACGAAATTGAACAAGCCGCCTGGGAAGCGGCCCGTGAACAGAATGGCGAAGGTTGCGAACAGGTAAAGGATGCTTGCGATTAGCTGGAGGAAATAGAGGATGACGAGGTGGGGGATTAGGAGGATGAAGCGGATGAAAGTCCCGATGAAAAGCGGGAAGTTCGTGATCCGCGATTGACTGGGCGCCCGGGCGATGTCGAACTCAAAGGCTTGCGCCCGCTCCGGCGAGCCCTCCATAGCAGCGGCTGCGGTTGTCATCGATCGGCCTCGCTTTCGGGCCCCGCCTGGCGCGAATATGCTCCCGCCCTGAAGTTTTGTCAATATGCTAATGCGCTTTTTCTTTAGTCGGGGGCGATCTCGTAGCGGGGCGGCTCCAGCCACTCCTCCGTCGGCGGGTTCTCCTGGAGGAACAACGCCCGCCTGCGGGCTTGCTCGCGGTACTCCTCCGCTCTTCGCAGGACCTCGTCGCGCTCCTGCTCTTCGGCGCGAGCGCGGGCTTCGTCCTGCGGCGAGCGCGGCCGGCGCTTGCCGGGATGAACCCGCAGGCGGCCCTCCTGCGCCAGCTTGGCGAGATGAGTGCGCACGTTGGCGTCGGCTAGCCGACGCAAGCGCGGGTCGATGTGGGCGTACAAGCGCTCCATGATCTCCCAACTGGTAAGCGCTCCGCCGTCCGCCAGCGCCGCGAGAATTTCGCGCTCGCGCTGCTCTCGATGCCGGATGTAGCCGTCTATGTAGGCGACGGGGTCATGGATGATGGGCCCGTGGCCCGGGCAGATGACGCGCAGATTCGGCAGGTCGCGCAGCCGCCGCAGGCTGTCCAGGTAGGCGCCGAGGTCCTGGACGGCTGTCGTCGAGGCCCCCAGGACCGTGTCGCCGGTGAAGAGCACCCCTTCGTCCTCCAGATAGAAGCAGACCGAGTCCGGGCTGTGGCCGGGCGTCGAGATGACGCGCAGGCGCGGCGCGCGTTCGAGGTCGATTTCATGGCCGTCGTCGAATTGCTGGACCCTCTGCGGAAGACGATCGGGTATTCTCTCCGCCGTCGCCCGCGAGACGATGGCCTCGGCTTCGAACTCATCGCAGATCCAGCGGAGGTTGGCGCTGTGGTCGGAGTGATAGTGGGTGAGGGCGCAGTGGGCGATTTCGGCCTTCTCGGTCGCGGCCAGGTAGCCGCGGAGCATCCAGCGGTAGCGCTCTTCATCGGGGCCGGAGTCGATCGTCAGCACCTGTCCTCGGCCGACCAGGTAGATGGTCGTGAATTGCGGGTGCATGGGGTTGGTCTCCGGGACCTGGACGGCGCGGACGCTGGGGCTGACCTGCATCGCGTCCCATTCTAGGCTGTTCGGGCTCAAGGGGTCGGCCCGGCTTGCGGGCGTGAAGCAGCGCCAGGGCTGGAGAATTGCGTTAAGCTACGGGGAGAGGTATTAGGCCATGATGTTCGGCGGCGCCCGCAACCTGGAAGCAGAGTACGCGAAGGTGTTCGACGACGCGCTGGAGACGCTGCGCTGGGTTCGGCTTCACTATCACGAGCCGAGGGCCAGCGAGACCTTGCGCGAGCTAGAGGCGAAACTGGGCTACTTGGCGCAAGCGATGGCATGGCGCCTTGACGGCGACGAGGTCCAGGCCGACCAAGCATTGGGGCTCGCGCGCGGGCAATCGATCCGTGAGCAGGACGCGATCCGCCAGATGTGGGAAGAAATGTGGTGGTCGCACTAGCGCCCACCTTCGCCCGGCGCCCTTCACCCTCCAGATTCGCTTCCTGAGCCGCCGAGGTCGACGGCCGTCCCCTCTCCGAACCTTGGGCAGGGTCCGGCGTGGGCTTCTAAGGGCGGAAGACGGCGAAGACCTTGTCCGAGTTGCAGAGCCAGGACTCGACGAAGCGGGCCTCGTCTGGCTTGCGGCCCAGCTCCGCCATGGCGCCTACGAGTCCGTACCAGTTCAGCAGTTCGTTGTGGCCGGCGAGCTCGATTTCCTCCAGAGGCGTCTGGCGCCAGAAATCGTAGTCGCCCTTCACGAGCGCCTCGAAGTACTTCTTGTCGGTCTCGACGTCCGGGTGGAAGTAGTGGTAGCGGGCCGTCAGGAAGTTGTGCGACCAACTGGATGAGGCGATGAGAGCGGCGCGCCAAGGGCTGTCGGCCATGGCCCGGGCGATGCTGCGGCCCATGTCGAAGCAGCGCCAGGGGTGCGGCGAGGATGGATCGACCTCGTCTTCGTTGGGAAGGTCGGCCAGGTTGTTGAGGACGCTGCCGCGCAGCTTGGTGAGGGGGCGGCCGTAACAGTTGGTCGAGAGCGGAAGAAGGGGATAGTCGAGGCCCCTCCGGTCCCAGTCCAGGTAGAGAGCCGTGTTCAGAAAGGCGTGTCCGAAGCCGTCGCCGTGGTTCGGCTGATAGCTGTAGGCGACATCGAAGCCGTCCGCCAGCAACCGGTTGGTGAGGTATTTGCCCGCCTTTTGGTGGCCCCTGTAGCGAAATTCGCGGTCTTTGGGTTCGTCCCAGGAGTTCTCGCGGCCCGGCGGCAGGTGTTCCCAGGGCTTCGCCCGGAACTCGGGGTAGGCGAGGACGGCAAACGGCGGAACGATGTCTTCCTTGAAGTTTTCGTACTGGTCGTCGCCCCAGATCAGGACCACGTCCGGGTTGAAGGCGTCCAGCTCCTGCCTGATCCAGCGGAAGTTCTCGATCAGCTGGCGGCGGTGCTCTTCGGAATGGGCCCATCCCTCGTCGTCGGCCCACTCGCGCCGCATGGGCTCCGGCCAGGTGGCCGGGTCCTTGTACTGATCGGGCAGGAGGGGGTCCTGCATGAAGCGCTTGGCGCGGGCCGCCAGATTCCCCTTCGTGGTCATGCCCGGGTAGTGCGTCATCCCCAGTCCCAGGATTTCTGCCACGGCCTACCTCCTCGGCAGCGTTTGTTCCGCTTCGCTGGCCTCATTTTGCGC